>CAJWTF010000055.1 GCA_913046825.1 uncultured Rickettsiales bacterium
CACGCACCAGTTCCAGCACATCTGTCTGCTCTGTGCTCTCGCCCGCCGTCTCCACTGTGATGACAATCGGTTGCCCATTCGGCAACAGGCGAATGCCATCGTCGTCGCGCGCCGTCAGCCCCATATCGTCGAGCAGTTGGTTGGCTTTCTTCAAGTCGAATTCAGCCCAAGCCGTCCTGTATTCATCCTTATAGAGCGGACTTTTCTGCAGAACCGTATTCTGACTTTCCTTCGCCAATCCGTAATAAATCACCTGATTAATCTCGGATCGGTTAATCGCGATCGATAAGGCCCGGCGGAAGCGCACGTCTCTGAACAGGTCCCGCCAAATTTCGTCTTTCGCATTCAGATTCGGGAACAATGCTATTTGCGAGCCGCGCGCCTTCTTCCACAGACGCACCGAGAAATCGTAGCGCCCCTCACTTTCCTTCAGGAAAGTGAAATGATCGAACCGCAAATAGCGCGCTTGAAGATCGGCCTCGCCGGAGCCTGTCCGGGCTGGGACCATATTTGTAGCCCCGAGATTAATGACCACCTCGTCGACATAAGGCAACTGCAAGCCGTTCTTATCGACACGGTGATAATAGGGATTGCGCTTGAAGACGAAGCGTTCCGATGGCGGTTTCACCGAATTGTACCACGGCTGAAGCGTTGGACGGTCAGGATTGTCCATGCGATACCAACGGTCGCGGTCGCCGTGCATTTGCCCCCAATTCTGCTTGTTCTCCTTCGCTGCCATCGCGTTCAGCTTGGCTTCGTCGGAGTATTTCGCGTGGAACTGTTTCAGGTAGTGCGCCGGGCGATATAGCAGTAATGGCCGCGGCCGGGCGATCCACGGCACGAAATTGGGATTGGGTTTACTCCAAGTGTAACGGACGGTGGTCTCATCCAGCACTTCGAATGTCGGCCCGTCCCCTTCCACTAACAAGGCTGATGGCAAACCCTTTTTCAAGACCGATTTATCGTTCGCCATGTCTTCCCAATAGTAGCGAAAGTCTTCCGCCGTGAAGGGATGACCATCGGACCATTTATGGCCTTTCCGCAGCCGTAGGGTAAATTCGCGCTCTTCTTTGACGTCGAAACTTTCAAGCAAATCGGGGACGAAATTCAGGTCATGATCGTACACGACCAAGCGGGCATACCCATAGACCATTATCATCTTTGTATCTTTTTGTTTCCCCATCAAGAGGTGCAGCTTGCCACCATAACGGCCGGGCACTTTTCCAACCGCTTTCAAATTCACTGTATCGACTTGGGCGGGAACACGTTCCTCGATCGGTGGTAATTTTCCAATCTTAACGTCGCTAGATAGATATGGCACCTCGACCAGAGAAGAGGCCGCCAGATGCACTGGAAACGCGGTCAGAGCGATTATCAGAGCACCAAGATGTCTCATCGATAAACCTCCATCGACGCTTGCGCATCGGCTAGGACAAAGTGCTCGTCTCCCAAATCATGCATGCACACTGCGTTCTGGCCATCGAACGCAAACGGTTTCGGCCAGACCGAAGGATCGGAAATTCCGTCACTGCCAAATGCATCGAAATCGAGTTTCCGATTGAGATCGGGATACGGAACCGCGGCCATCAGAGAACGCGTATAGTGATGAACCGGGTTTTTGAACAACGCCTCGCGCGGAGCAATTTCCACGATTTGTCCTCGGCACATTACCGCGATACGGTCCGCCACATAGTCGACGACCGCAAGGTTATGCGAAATAAACAAATAGGTCAGGCCGAGTTCCTTCTGCATATCCTTAAACAGATTCAGAATCTGCGCCTGAATCGACACGTCGAGTGCTGAGACGGGTTCATCGCAAATCAGCAAATCCGGTTTCAATGCCAAAGCGCGGGCGATGCCTATCCGCTGGCGTTGCCCACCTGAAAAACTATGCGGATAGCGGCTCAAAAAACGCGGGTCGAGGCCGACCAAACGCATCAACTCCTGCACAATCTCGCGCTGTTTTGCCGCATCGCCAAATTCGTGAATAATCAGCGGTTCGCGAATCACGTCAAAGACAGTCATGCGCGGGTTCAAAGATCCGAACGGATCCTGGAACACCATTTGAATTTTGCGCCGGAAAGCCATCAATTCCTGGTCATCGAGCTTCATGAGATCAACCGACGTCCCCCGGTCGTTATAGACGATCTCACCTTCATCCGCCGTAATCGCGCGCATGACGAGTTTACTCACAGACGTCTTGCCACTGCCACTCTCGCCGACAAGACCGAAGCATTCGCCGCGCTTGATCATGAAGCTGACATCGTTAACCGCGGACACGGTGACAGTGTCACCGCCTGCAAAAAAGCCGCTCTTGCGTGTAGTGTAGCGCTTGACCACATTGCGCACGTCCAAAAGCGGACCCGCAGCATCAGCGTCTTCCGGCCACGGTTCCGCCGCCATCGCCATCGCTGGTCCGGCCTGATGTTGGATCTCGCGCAGGGGAACCAACCGTTCGCCCGGCTTCATGTCAAAATGCGGTACCGCGTTCATCAAACCTTTGAGATAGGGATGCTGCGGATTTTCGTAAATATCCTGAACTGTTCCACGTTCCATGATTTCGCCGTGATACATCACGACCACTTCCTCGGCGACATTGGCGACGACCCCGAGGTCGTGTGTGATCATCAGCACTGCCATGCCGAGTTCGTGTTGCAAACTTTGGATCAGCTTTAAAATTTGCGCCTGAATGGAAACATCGAGCGCCGTTGTCGGTTCATCCGCGATCAATAGCGCCGGCCGACAGACCAGCGCCATCGCAATCATCGCCCGCTGGCGCAATCCACCCGACAATTCAAATGGATACATCCTCAAAGCACCGGCCGGATTCGGAAATCCGACAAGGCCAAGCATTTCCGCAACCAACCGCAAACCTTCCGGTTTGCTAACATCGCGGTGAAGATGGAGTGCTTCGCAAATTTGATCGCCGATCGTGTGCAATTGCGACAACGATGTCATCGGTTCTTGGAAAATGATCGAAATTCGCCCGCCACGAATGGCGCGCATATTGGCACTATCTCGCGGTAGTTTTACGATATCGATGATTTCGCGGTTTTTTTGCGGATCGGCGAACAGTAGTTCGCCTCCAATTATCTCTCCCACATCGGGCAGAATTCCCATTACACATTGCGAAATAACGGACTTCCCGGAACCGGATTCGCCGACCAAAGCAACAGTCGAACCTTGGCGAATCTTGAAAGAAACGCCTTTAACCGCGTCAACAGTTCCTCCATGGACGCGGAATTTCACCCGCAAGTCTTTAACAGTTAGCAAGTCGGTCAACGGCTCGCTCTCAGCCTCCATTCAGTCCAATCTCATACCTTCCCAGATACCGCGATCCGCAGAAATCAAAATGGTAGATTTTCTATCGGAACCTGCTCGCCAGATGCAAAACGGAGTGCATAGTAACTTACCACGCTGACCTCAGTTGAACCATCTTTGTTATCTCATTCTTTGATGTGGAAGGTTACCAAATCGTTACTACAAATAATAAAAATTTAAATCAATCCGAGATAGAAAATAATTTTTTCTTGCGCCCAACCGGCTCCGCATCTGCGGGACGTGCTGGGTCCGCGGAGCAGATGACCAAATGGATGCGGTCCTTATTGCCAGAATTTATCGCGGTGTGAGTCCGATGCGCGTCCATTTCATATAAAGTTCCATCGGCCGGAATTTTGTGAAAAGAACCGTCCTCGCCTGATACGCCGACAATGTAACAACCCGGATTGGTAATGAGCGCCAAGTGATATCTTCGCGATGTATCCGCATGTATCGACAAACAAGATTTCGGCCGCATTCGCATAAGTCGGGTGCGGCCATAAGCGAAGGGCAAATCCTCTAAAAATCGTTCGACGGCGGTGCCGATAAATGGCTCGGTAATCTCTGAATACTCGGCTTCGGCAACGCCATCCGGAATCCAGCCAACCCCATCAAATAGCGGATCCTCAGCGCCGCGCCGGGCGGTAACACTTATCTGGCTATGCTTCGTGAAGTGCGGCATCACCGTCTCAAGCGTCTCTAAAATCCCGTCCAAATCGCCCATTGTTTCCGTTGCGCGGATCATCGCAATCTCCAAGTTTCCGTTGCGTGCGTATCAGTATCGCAACACCCGCGCTGCAAAATTGCAAGGTTTGGCAGGGCAAGTCCAGCACTTGCGAGAGAGGTGGCCACTACCATATAAGCGTTTAAATACTGCCCACGCTCCGAGTTCCTCTAGGATAGCGTCGCAGTTAAATAACGACTACCGTGCCCGCATAGATCAGTGCGATTGTTATTAACGATTACAATCTCAGACGGATACGAAATTCCGGTTGAGGATACGTTCACCGCGCCTAAACTACCGAAGCTCGAAATTTCTACCGATTTGGCCGGAAAATCAGTACTGGATATCGGATACAGCGGAGGGTTTTTCGCGCGTGAGGTGGAAGGAAGGGGCGCAACCTGGATCGTCGGCAAAGACACCACACCGGGCCTCGCGGATACGAACGCACTCTTCGCTGAGTTTACAGGCTCACGGTTCGAATTTCGCGAACAAACCGTCTGCGACTTGGTGCCGGAGACATTTGGCAACTTCGATCTGGTTATCCTTCTATAGGTCTTCCAACATTTGGATTATCCATTTCAGGCCTTCGATCTGATTTCCACGGTCACCAAGGTCACAGCGATCATGGAAGCACCGGTCGCAATATTTCTCGCGGATGACTTAACCGACCAGCAGGCTTCCTTTGTCATTATGCAGCGGAACGCCAAAGGCCGCTGCATTTTCATACTAAATGAGCCGATATTGTTCGAGATGTTATTGGATGCTGAGTTTTCAACAGTGGGCCGGCTGATCCGCCATGGAATTAAACCATGCACGCCCCAAGAGTCGCAACAAACCGCGTCCGGCGGTCCAAGTTGAGCATGCTCAACATGTCGCGCGAGGCCACCATGCCCTCGATCACCTTATAAGCCATGAAAACCGGTGTCTCGTTGAAAGTATCGAAGCGTAGGATGAACATCCCAAGCCGACCGTATTGCTAACTCAGGAATTTGTGCTCGCGCTGAAACCCATCACGCACTCATGCATTGCGGGGAAAGCGGAAGTGCGAGCTGTCGCTTGTCACTTACACATAGTTCGAGGTTGATGCCAAGACGCATGTCATATCGATTTTTGCAAACTCCGGCGATGCGGCTCGGAGGTGTCGCTGAGCGCCCCTGACCTTAACTTCCCACTTGATTTTCCATCGCACTATAGAGGATTCGGATTATTCGGGGGGACGATCACGTAACGAATTCGGAATTTACAATCACAAGCCGCAAATTAATCCGGTTTTTATTAGGGCCTGAGAGAACATAATGGTATCGCTATAAGCGATGAGCGCTATCAACCAAACTCCAAATGATGCGGTCTATGCGCGTCTAAAGGCACAATCAGAGTTGAGCCCGGACGATCCCGAAATCTTTTACCGTCTCGGCACGGCCGCAGCTGCGGGCGGGCGACAAGAAGACGCGGTCCGGGCCTTTGCGAAAGCAGCACAGCTCAAATCCAATTGGGCCGCTCCTTGTTTCGGTCTAGCGGCAGCCCTCCATGCATTGGAACAGGAAGACGCCGCGATCACCGCTTATCGCTCCGCCCTCGCGCTTGATCCAAACTACGGCAAAGCCCATTTCGAAATAGCTCGCTTACTGGAAAAGAAGGGTCAGGCCAGCGATGCCACCGCGCACTACAACGCCGCGTCCTTGCACTGTCCGGATTGGACAGAACCGCATCTTTATCGAGGAGCGCTGCATGAAGCACGGGGAGAATACGAGGAAGCGTGGCACGCATATGACCGGGCGATATCGCTTGGTGCGCCTGAAGGATTCACCTTGCGGCGCGATCTACAGGTGCCGATCATTCCCGTTTCCAAAACATCCTATGCGGAAGCACGCGCGTCCTACCTGCGCGCACTAGACGCACAACTTGCCGACCCACTGACAATCGGTAATCCGATTCGGGAGGCCGGTGGCAATAGGTTCTTTCTTGCCTATCACGGGTTGGATGACCGGCCGTTTCAGGAAAAACAGGCGAGGCTGATGCAACTTGGGTGCCCGTCTCTCTCGTGGATCGCACCGCATTGCCGAACGGCTATCCCGCTTAACTCGCCTCGGCGAATCGGCATCGCATCCCGCTTCTTGCACGATCATTCCATCGGCAGATTGATGGTGGGCCTACTGGCGCATCTGCATGCCCGCGAGGATTGTCTGATTTATCTGTTTCATGCGGTGTCGCCTCAGGATGATAGTTTACGCCATGAAATTGAAGCCTTAGCCGACAATTCGATCGTTCTGCCGGGCGATCTTCAATCCGCCCGTGAGGCCATCGCCGAAACAAACCTCGATGTATTGTTGTATCCAGATATCGGCATGGACCCAGTCACCTATTTCCTTGCGCAGGCGCGTTTGGCGCCTGTTCAATGCGTGACCTGGGGACATCCCGTCACCACGGGCATGCCGACCATCGATTACTTCCTTTCCTGCGACGCCGCCGAACCCGAGGGGGCGGAGACGCATTACAGCGAAATATTAGTGCGCCTTGGTGGCCTCCCCTTCTCGTATCGGCGTCCATCGCGTCCCGATCCGCTGGGCAGCCGCGCGGATTTCGATTTACCAACAGAGGCTACAATTTATTTTCTCGCACAGAATCTCTTCAAAATTCACCCCGATATGGACGCATCGCTCGCGGAAATTCTGCGCGGCGATCCAACCGGTGTAATTCTGCTGCTCGAAGGGCAGGATATAAAATGGGGCCAGATATTGAGGGGCCGGTTCGCCGAAACACTCGGTCCCAATGCGGAGCGCGTCGTCTTTCGCTCCAGACAAAGTCACGAAAACTACATGCGTCTGCTCGCGCTTTCGGATGTCAGCCTTGATAGTTTTCCGTTCTGCGGCGGCAATACGACCTATCAATCACTCGCCATCGGCACACCGATGGTCACCTTGCCGGGTGATTATTTGCATGGCCGATTGAGCCTAGCGATCTACCGCCATATGGAAATGTTGGACTGCGTCGTCAAAGACCCAGGTGATTTCGCACGGATCGCGCTACGTCTCGGCACGGAGCCGGAGTTCCGTCAGACTATTGAGAAACAAATTGAATCCAGTAGTGACAATATCTTCGATGACCCGAGTTTTTTACGCGACGCGCAAGACTTTCTCCTGACCGTCGAACCTCACCCGGCATAACGAAACCGGCCCCACGAGAGTAGAGCCGGTCGGTCGTAGGTGAGAGAGCGTTCTGGATGTCTCGTCCATCGATCTGATCCTACCAACGGTAACTTAAGACTGAAGTGACCCACATCATAGCAGGTGATTTTTTAATATTTTTCGAACGCTTGATTCTTGCGTCTTTTCGCATCCGGGCCTATGGTCGCGCCCGCGCGCAAAAAGCGCCACACTGTCGCAATCGTGCCGATGTAGCTCAGTTGGTAGAGCAACGCATTCGTAATGCGTAGGTCAGCAGTTCGAGTCTGCTCATCGGCACCACTTCCCACCTCAAACAATCTCCACGAAATCGCCCGGCAGCACTGCCAGGTATTCGTCCGCGCGCGCTTTGTTGGCGGCAATTTCGATGAGACCGCTCGAGTTCCGGTGCCAAAATAATGCACCCTCGGGCACGTCCGAAAATGTACCCGCGTGCTGCAGTTCATTGTTACCCACCCGAATAGAACGGTCATTGGCGAGTGCCGCGCCGCCAATCCCCGTGATCAGGTTACCGTAAGCATCGATATAGATGATTTCCGCTAAGTCGTCGGGCCAACACATGCCAGGCCGCTCCGCGGACGGATCGAGGTCGTCTCCCGGAACGTCTTCGCCACAAGCCAGCCATGCGGCCACCGGGGCAAACAGGTCACGACCATGAAATGTCGCGGACAAATAATCGGGTCGCCATTCGATGGTTTTTCGGCGCGCCCCAGGGACCCGGCGATAGATAATCTCGAACAAGCCATTATCCGGCCCGACGAATGAAACGCCGCCACAATCAAGGATGATCGGCAGCCGCGTTCCGCCAACACCGGGATCGACAACGCAAAGCCAGACGTCACCCGCTTCGCTCTGCTGTGCCAAAGCAGCCAAATAATATGCCGCCGCCCGAGGGTTCCAGACCGGCGCATCATGCATGATGTCAACGACTGGCACATCCGGGGCCATGCGACGCAAGACGGCCTTCATTTGCCCCACATAAGGGCCGGTCGTGCCAAAATCGGTATAGAGCAGAATCATGCCGCGCGAAGGCCCAAAACAAAACCACCCGGGACAAGCCCGGGCGGTGTAGCTTTACGCAATTTCGGTTCGACTATTCGCGATTGCCGAAGAGCGCCAGCAACCAGATGAACATGGTGATGAAACTACCGTAAAGAATAAACGCGCCAAAAATCGCCTTACGGTTTTGCAGATCGCCGGAATCTCCCCCGTAATATGCATTTTTGATGTTCTGGGTCTCATAAGCGGTCAACCCGGCGAAGACCAAAACCACGACAATCGATAGAATGAAGTGGAACATAGCGCTTTCCATAAAGATGTTCACAATCATCGCGACGAAACATCCAATGGCTGCCATGATCAGGAATCGGCCCATGGCCGTCAGATCTTTTTTCGTGGTGTAACCATAAAGACTGGTACCGGCGAACGCCGCCGACGTGATGAAGAAGACGCGGACGATGCTCTCGCCCGTGTAAACATAGAACATTGGCGCGATCAAGACGCCCCATAGTCCCGCATAGAGCCAAAACGCCCCTTGCGCCATCGCCGGACTGCCACTAAACATGATCTTGCCGGAAAACCAGCCCAATCCCAGCACACCGATAAACAGCACCCACTTCATCGGCCCGAGCGCCACGGCCTGCATAACGGCGGGGTTCATGGCAACGACCATCGCGACCATGCCTGTCAGGGCCACGCCAAGCGCCATGTAGTTGTAAACGCTCAGCATATAACCGCGCAGACCAGCATCGATATCGGCTCTGTCGCCGACACGTCCCGCTGTCTGCGCGAAACTTCCATTCCGTGGATTCAAAGCCATCTTAAGATATCTCCAGTTGCTAAAATTCCCTTCATCTCAGTATTGGGAATCTCAGGCACGATTGCAACCACTTCGCAGTATCAATCGTTTCGCAGCAATGGCGCGACTTTCTGCGCCAATGCACGCCAGGTTCCGGCAAATCCGAGTAGCATTGTGATGACGAGTGCTAATATCAGCGTCAACAGGACGGGCTCAACGGCAAAATCCCAGCGCATCTTCATAACCTTCTCCACAACCGCCCACGCGACGACCGTACCGAGAAGGCCCGCCAATGTTGAGGCGAGTAGTCCCAATATTCCAGCTTCCGCCAGGAACGCGACGAAAATACGCTGCCGGGTCGCCCCCACCACCTTTAAGACGACCGCGTCATACACCCGGCGCCGATGGTCCGCCGCAATCGATCCGCCCAGCACAAGAATGCCGGCCAAAATCGCGACCGCCGCGATCCCACGCACCGCGACACCCAGATTTGCCAATACCAGGTTCACGTCCTCCAGGACTTCCTTCACCCGGATCGCCGTGACGTTCGGGAAGCCGTCCGCCACCGCGCGCTCCAACGCCAACTCCTGATCGGCGTCAATCTGCACCGTTGCGATTTGGCTTTGCGGTGCGCCCTCAAGCAGGCCAGGGGAGAACACCATGACGAAATTGATTCCAAGACTCGTCCAATCGATGACTCGCAAGTTGGCGATCCTTGCCGACACGATCTTACCCAGGACGTTAACGGTCAGGCTATCACCGACCCCGAGTCCGAGCGCTTTCGCCGCGCGGGCGTCGAAGGAGACCAATGGCGGGCCGCTATAGTTCGCCGGCCACCAATCTCCCGCCGTGATCCGGCTGCCCGCACCGGGCGGTTGGCTCGACCAGGTTAGACCGCGGTCGCCCCGCAATATCCAGGCGAAGTCTGGGGGCGGCGTGATCTCCTCTACCGCTTGTCCCGCAAGCGCCACGATCCGGCCCCGCAGCATCGGCACCCGCTGGACAACGCCCACTCCTGGATGCCCCTGTATGAGTTTTTGAAACGCCTCGGCCTGGTTCGGTTGAATATCGATGAAATAGTAGCCGGGCGCTTCTTCCGGAAGCACCTGTTCGATCTGGTGTTTCAAATTGTGCTCGAGCAGCGCTACGGCGACGAGCACGGTCAGGCCCAATCCCAGCGACAACAACGCGCCGGTGGTCGGTGCGCCCGGTCTATACAAATTGGCGAGCGCAAGACGTAGTAACGGTTGGCGGGGGCGCGGCAGTAGACGCAATCCTCGCACGATCAGGGCCCCGGCAAGCCTGAAGATGCCGAAGACCAATAACGAGCCCGCGATATAACCGGCCGCCATCTGCGGGCGGACGGCTGTTGCAATCGCCAGTATCGCGATCAAGGCCGCCAGTATCACCATCGCCACATAGACCCGGCGCGACGGACGGCCGGAAAGACGTTCCGTGGACGAGCGAAACAGCGCCGCCGCCCGGACCTCGCCCGCCAACCCTAGGGGCCACAGGGTGAACACCGCAGCGACCAAGAACCCGAACGCGCCCGCCGTCAGCAACGGTATCGTGTGGAAGCCGAATTGCACGGTCACCGGCAATCGGCCTTCCAATAGCGGTGACACCATCATCGGTGTAAAAGCGCCGACCAGAAGACCCAGAAAAATGCCAACGGATGCCATGGCGGCGACCTGTAGGAAATATATCCGGAAGATTGTGCCTCGCGAGGCACCCAAGCACTTCAGCGTGGCAATGGAGGTAATTCGGGAATCCATGAACGAGCCGACTGAATTCGCGACCCCAACACCACCAACCAAAAGGGCAGTGAGACCGATCAATGAGAGAAACAGCGCCACACGATCGACGAATCGTTGGATGCCGGGCGCTGCATTCTCCACATCGCGAATACGCCAGCCAGCGCCAGGAAACCGCTCCTGAAGCCGCGCACGCCAATCAGCAAGCTTCGTCTCCAAGGGCAAAGCTAGGCGATAATGGTAGCGAATGAGACTACCAGGTTGCTCCAATCCGGTGGCCGCAAGCGCACCGCCCGACGTTATGACACGGGGGCCCAGGCGAAAGGCGCGGGTGCCCCGATCCGGCTCGCGCTCGATCACGGCGGCCACTTGCAATTCCACATCTCCAATCCGAAAGAGATCGCCAAATGTAAGACCCAAATGTTCCAACACCCGTGGATCAACTGCCGCACCCCAGGCCTTTCCGCTTTGCGCCAAGGCCTCATTCAAGACCCCATCGTCGCGTAGCTTGAGACCGCCGTAGAGCGGATACGCGGCGTCGACCGCTTTCAATTCGACAAGCCGTTGCCGGTTCGTATCGGTGCGGCGCGCCATGGTGCGCATTTCTACAATAGTGGAAATCGCCATCGTATTGGCGCGCAACCAATCGAGCTGCTCCGCTGATGCCCGGCGATGCGTGAACGTGAGGTCGACATCGCCGCCGAGCAGAATACGCCCCTCCGATTTCAATCCCTTGGTCAGCGCTGAGGCGAGCGAACCGACCCCTGCAACGGAAGCGACACCAAGGGCCAGACAGGCGATGAGAACGCGAAACCCGCGCACCCCCCCACGCAATTCACGCGCGGCGAATCGGCACGCAACGTACCATTCATTCATGCGAGTCGCCCATCGACGATGCGCACGATTCGGTCGCAGCGTTCCGCGATGGCGTTGTCATGGGTAATCAGCATCAAGGTCGTACCGGCCCGCGCCGCCAATTCGAAAAGCATCTCCACGATATGGCCGCCGGTCTCACCATCAAGATTTCCAGTGGGCTCGTCCGCCAACAGCAGGTGTGGTTCAACCGCGAAAGCCCGCGCCAAGGCTACCCGCTGTTGCTCGCCACCCGACAATTGTCCGGGATAATGTTGAAGGCGGTGACACAAACCGACATCGCTAAGCGCCTGTTCAGCCCGCTTGAATGCGTCGCTTCGGCCGGCCAACTCCATCGGGACGCCGACATTCTCCAACGCGGTCATTGTTGGGATCAAGTGAAACGATTGGAACACCACACCCATCTCGTCGCGCCGAAACTCAGCGAGAGCATCCTCACCCAGCGCGGAAATTTCGCGATTCGCGACGGTGATTTGCCCCGAAGAAATGCGCTCCAATCCGGCGATCACCATGATCATTGAAGTTTTGCCGGAACCCGACGGACCGACCACACCGACCGATTCGCCCCGCCGCACGGAAAGATCGATTCCCCTCAGGATGTTGATCTCCCCGGCATCGCTCTTAAGTGTAAGTTTCACTCCTTGGAGCAAGACCATCGGGTCGGCCGCGGTAGAGAGAGTCATGTTTGTTCCATTTCAGGCAAAGGCAGAAGAGAAAACTCAGGCGCGTCATAGGACTCGGCGTGCATATGGCGAAGACCGGCCTCGTTTCAATATCCTACCCGTCCTTACACTTCTCTGTAGCTTTTTTTGTACGCCCGCATGGACCGCATCGGATCAACCCCGCATTCTCGCTTTGGGCGACAGCCTAACGGCGGGATACGGCCTATCCCAGTCTGAATCCTTCCCGGCACAACTGACCCGTAAACTTCAAGCTGCGAAAGTCACCGTAAATATAGTGAACGCCGGCGTTTCGGGAGACACCACATCGGGCGCACTGCAACGACTCGACTGGTTAATGGACGGTCCTTACGATTTGGCGATCATCGAATTGGGCGCCAACGATGCGTTAAGGGCGGTCGACCCGGCGTTGACCAAGCAGAACCTGGACCGAATCGTCACTAAGCTGAAAGCACTTGGGATACCTATCCTGCTAGCCGGTATGAAAGCGCCACGCAATTTGGGGCCCAATTACGCACTCCGATTCGACAGAATCTTCCCAGACTTGGCGCAAAAGCATAGCGTTCATTTTTATCCCTTTTTCCTTGACGGCATCGCCGCCAAGCCTGCGTTCAATCAAGCGGACGGCATGCACCCGAACGCAAAAGGGGTTGCAATCATCGCCGAACGTATGGTGCCGTTCATCATCAACGCGCTCGGAAAGGAACCCCAGTGAGCGATCTAACAAATTTTCTTGTCGCCCATGCCAGTGCTCCTAAATGGCAAGACGCGGCGGCCGAGCTTATTCTTGGGCTAAAACCTATCACCGTCGAACATCGGCTGGGCTTTCTCTATGTCACCGATGCCTTTGCGGACTCGTTGAAGGAGATTTCCATCTTCCTGCGTGAGACGACCGGCGTACCCCATTGGGTTGGCACCGTCGGTTTCGGCATTTGCGCGCCGGGTAAGGAATATTTCGGCGAGGCCGCCATGGCCGCCATGGTGGCACCGATCCCGAAAGACGCGTTTCGCGTATTCAACGGCATCACCGAAGATACTGGCCCGACCGTCGCAAGTGTCTCGGCCTGGCTCGGCGATGTACCCCCACTGATCGTGACCCACGCGGACCCGCGCAATCAGCATGTCCCGCAGATCATCGAGGACCTGTCGAGCGAGACCGACGGATTTTTGATCGGCGGTCTCACCGCGTCCAATGGTGCTCATCCGCAATTGGCGGACGATGTCGCGGAAGGCGAAGTCTCGGGCGTGATGATGTCGCTCGAAGCGGTGCCTGTGGCAGCAGCTTTGACGCAAGGATGTTCGCCCATCGGCGAGGTCCACCGCATTACCGCAGCGGAAGAGAACATTCTGATTGAGATCGACGGCCGCCCCGCCCTCGATGTTTTCAAGGAAGATATTGGGGAAATTTTGGCGCGAGACCTTAGCAAGGTGGCCGGCTATATTTTCGCGGCCCTACCCGTCAGCGGTTCCGATACCGGCGACTATCTGGTGCGCAACCTGACCGGTATTGATCCAGATCAAGGCCTGATCGCGATTGGCGAGTACGTCAATGCGGGTGACCCGATCATGTTCTGCCGCCGCGATCACGACAGTGCCGTCGAAGACATGCGCCGTATGCTAGGCGATCTGCGCAAGCGGGCCGGTAATGCACCGATCCGGGGCGGGCTGTATTTCTCTTGCTGCGCGCGAGGGCCCAATCAGTTCGGCGACGACAGTAAAGAGCTGGGTCTAATCTCCGAGGAGCTGGGCGACTTCCCATTGGTCGGATTTTTCGCGAATGGCGAGATCAGCAACAATCGTCTCTACGGGTATACCGGCGTCCTCACACTTTTCCTTTGAGAACGCATCAAACGACAAACGGAGGTTTCCTTGATTCGCTTGTTTGTCGGCATCCCGATGCCCGCTGATATTCGAATGCGGCTTTCCTTAATGGCGTCCGGTCTGCCAGGCGCGCGCTGGACCGGCGAGGAGTCCTACCACCTCACCTTGCGCTATATTGGCGAAGTGGATCAGGGAACCGCTGACGATATCGATGCAGTGCTCGGACATATTAACGTCGAACCCTTCGACATCACGCTATCCGGTATCGGCTATTTTGGAAAAGCGAAACCCGCACGCGCGGTCTGGGCGGGGGTTGAGCGAAACGACACCTTGATTCGTCTGCAACACAAGATTGAGATCGCCTTGCAGCACGTGGGCCTCCCGGCGGAAGAACGCAAATATACGCCGCACGTCACATTGGCGCGGTTGCGTGGCACGCCCGCGCGTCGACTCGAGGCGTACGTCGCCGATCACGGAGCCCTCGCCGCGGGACCGTTCCAAGTCAATGGCTTCACACTGTTCTCGAGTTTTCCATCCTCCTCCGGCGCCATCTACACGCGGGAGGCCCAATATGAGCTAGGTGATGCATAATGGATGTTTTCAACGCCTTGCTAACGAGAGTGCGTGATTGCACGATTTGCGCTGTTGATCTGCCACTAGGACCCCGCCCGATTGTGCGCGGTATGTCGGACGCGAAACTGCTGTTGATCGGCCAAGCACCCGGCACGCGTGTGCATGAATCTGGCGTTCCCTGGAACGATCCAAGCGGTGAGCTCCTGTGAGACTGGTTGCAGATGACGCCGGACGATTTCTACGACGAATCGAAGATTGCCATCGTGCCTACGGGTTTCTGCTATCCGGGTGCCGATGCGAAAGGCGGCGATAAACCACCACGCCCCGAATGCGAAACTGAATGGCACCCGCCCCTTCTTGCTGGTTTGCCGAATGTCGAATTGACGATCTTGATCGGAAAGTACGCGCAGAAACGCTATCTAGAAAAACGCCGCAAGAAAACTTTTATGGAAACCGTAAGTCATTAGCGGGAGTTCACACCCGACTTCCTACCGTTGCCTCATCCGAGTTGGCGCAACGACGTTTGGGTCAAGAAGAACCCGTGGTTCGCCATGGAAGTCCGACCGATGCTACGGGAGCGGTATGCCAGATTATTCGGCTGACGCCGCTGCCTCCGACGCATCCATATCCGCGTCGGAGAAGCCGAAATGGTGGCCAATTTCGTGGATAACGACATGGCGTACCAACCGGTCCAACGGCTCTCCGGTTTCGCGCCAATAGTCCAGCAGTGGGCGACGATAGAGAAACACTCGGTCGACCTCTGGAGAGGCATCCAAGTTACTTTTTTGTAGTAAATCGACCCCGTGATAGAGGCCGAGAATATCGACGGGTGTCTCAAGCTCCATCGCCGCAATCGTCTCATCGTTGGGAAAATCCACCACGTGAAACACGATGTCTCCGGCGGCAGCGCGTAAATTCTCCAGAATATCGTCGAATGCCCGCTGCGCCAGGACCTCAATATCCGCAATGGTGGTTAAGTTCATTGACGTTTAGCCTTGTGATCCGCTTCCCGTAATATAGGGAGCGATAAATCGTTTCACGAGAGGCCGCACCCATGTTTCAAAAACTATCTCCCGAAGACCGAGCATCCGCGCTCTCTGAGCTCTCCGACTGGGAAGAGCTAGACGGCCGCGACGCCATCCGGCGGAAGTTCGTCTTTACCGACTTTAACGAGGCGTGGGGCTTCATAAGCCGCATTGCGATGGAAGCCGAACGACGGGATCATCATCCCGAATGGTCCAACATCTGGGCCACCGTTGATATTACCTTATCGACGCACGACTGTGACGGATTAAGTTCACGAGATGTGGAACTCGCGCGATTCATTGATAAGATAGTTCCATAGACGCAAGATATTGAAAGGCCACTGCCATGGCGCGCATCACCTATCTGTTCTGCATCCTCGCCATCCTTCTCGCGGCACCCCTGAGCGCACAGGATTTCCGCGAGGGCCTGCGCGCCTTCCAATCTGGAGAGAATGAGCGCGCCGCGGCCATCTTCCGTGACCTCGCGGGACAGAACAGCCGGGATGCTCAATTCATGATGGGGGTCCTGCACGAAGGCGGCTATGGCGTCGACAAGAATTTGGTGGAAGCGGCAACTTGGTACATCAAGGCTGCGGAAGCGGGACTGTCGTCAGCACAATTCAATCTCGGTATTTTTTATCAGTTCGGACAAGGAGTGCGGAAAAGTACGGCCCAAGCTTTCGCCTGGCACAGCCGGGCGGGGCGCCAAGGTCATGCGTCGGCACAGAACAATTTGGCCTCGCTCTACTTCACCGGCGAAGGGGTGATAACGGATTCCGTCGAAGCCTGGAAATGGTACGAGATTGCGCGCCGAAATTTACAGGGCGACGCCCAAGGCATTGCCCTTAAGAACCGCGATAAGGTCGGTAAAACCCTATCTAGCGACGAACGCGCCGCCGCCAAACGTCGCGCGGACGATTTCAAACCGGTCCGGGAATAAGGCCTGAGAAACGCCTCTTCAAATGAATGACGGCGTGTTCCTCCTATGTCGGCGCCAAGCGGATGGCGCTGTCGAGGCGAACGACTTCCCCGTTAATGATTGGGTTCGAGACCATGTGCATCACCAGCGAGGCATATTCCGCCGGCGTCCCGAAACGCGACGGGAACGGCAGGGTCGATGCCAGACTTTCCTGCACGTTCTCGGGCAGGCCCATAAGCATCGGTGTCGCGAATAGGCCAGGTGCAATAGCGAGCACCCGGATGCCGTTGCGGGCGAATTCTCGAGCTGCTGGAAGCGTCATGCCGACGACGCCGCCCTTGGATGCCGAATAGGCTGCCTGGCCGATCTGTCCCTCATAGGCCGCGACCGACGCGGTGTTGACGACAATGCCGCGCTCGCCGCCGCCATTCGCTTCGCGGGTCATCATATCCGCCGCCGCGAGGCGCATGATGTTGAACGTGCCTATCAAGTTGATGTTAATGACGCGGGCGAACTGGTCGAGGTTCATCGGCCCATCGCGCCCGACGATCCGGCCGGGTGTGCCGATCCCCGCGCAATTAATGCAAATCGCCGCCGGACCATTCGCTTCTCGCGCCGCCGCGATAGCCGCTTCGCCCGCGCCCGCGTTTGAGACATCGCATTCGACGGCCACACCACCGATTTCCGCCGCGACTTCGTCCGCCGCCGCCTTATTGATGTCGAGCACCGCGACATTGGCTCCGGCTTCCGCTAAGGCGCGCGCAGCCCCCGCTCCCAGGCCCGATCCGCCGCCAGTGACGATGGCAGGCAATCCTTTTGCGTCCATAATATACTCCCAATCGAAAATCGTGAATTAGGAGCCGGTATAGCAGATCCAGGGCAGAGTTCCCATATGAAGGAAATGTTTAAAATAGACGCACCCGGTTTCGATATGGACCGGATGGAAAGCGACGAGCGCATCGTGAAACGTGGTTTCTGGCAGAAAATGCGCCGCACCGTTGGGATGATTCCCTTCTCTAAGGAAGCGGTCGCCGCATATTATTGTTCGCGCGACAGTAAAACCCCGCTGCGTGTAAAAGCCATCATCTTGGGTGCCCTAGCCTATTTCATAGTGCCGACGGACTTGATTCCGGACATCATAATCGGCTTCGGCTACACAGACGACATCGCGGTTTTTTGGGGCGCATGGCGAGCCATCTCGGATCATATCACCAACGAACACCGGACCCGCGCGGCGGAACTCTCGGAACGTCCACCCCAAACCTAAGCTGGCCCGTCTACCAGCGCCGTCACCACGTAACGCAACGGCCCACCCGCGTCGATCGCATCGAAGGGATAGCACGTCACCAGCACAAAAGACGTGCCATCACCAAGGCGCAGAACAGTCGTCCTGGCATCCGCGACCTCCAAGCTTCCGACCCGGAAATCGCGGCGCGTCCCGGAGCGGTCCGTCAGGGTTAATTTTCCACCCTGTTATATGCTTTCCAGAAAGGCTAAATGCGTATCTCGATGACCGGCCAACACGATTGTCCCCGACGCATCGGGTCGGGCGCTGGCATCAATATGAGTCGGACCCAAGGCCAAGTTTCGTCCCGAAGCGCCCGATAGTACGACCTGTCGTATCCCTTACGCCAGCGCTTCGAGGATCGCCAGAGGCGTCATATTGGCCCACGGCCAAGGACGGGCGCCGATGAAACCCGCCCGTGTTTCCTCCCATGCCTCGGCAATCAAGTAATGCGCGAGCTTCGCCTTCGCATGGATCCACGCCACTTCACCCGTGAGATACAGACCCGCGCCGACCAGCAATGCCGTTAGGGTGAAGAGTAACGACCGATCACGGCGCGATCCGCCGCCGCAATTGCCAGCACAACCCACCTGCCAAAAGCGCGAGAATACCAAACAGCGCCAAGAGTAAAACGGGCGTCGCCGTGGGTGCGCCGAGCGAGACGGTCGGCACCGGCCCGGTCTTCTCCATGCGCAACAACATGCCGCGATTGGTATCGCGCTTCATAATGGTTTTATTCATCGGCGACGGCGGCGGCATCCATCCGGCAGTCTGCCGGAATGCGGCCGTGATATCGTTCAAGACAGGTCGTTCAAGTTTGGCGAACAATGCCAAGACCTAACGGCGCACTTGTCAGATATCGGAGATATGTAACAAGGCCCGGCGCCCGATCCGCGCCGCCTCGCGCATGAAATAGCCGTTGGGTGCGTTGCCGATGGCCACAGTAAAGAGACGGCATATCAGCGATCCAACTTTCAGTGAACAGGCGTCGCGGCTCGCTGGAGAACGAGATGATATTAAAGCGGCCCTTGTCCGTCAGGCGTTCGAGAGCAAATAGCAAGGCATCGCGTGCTTGGCGCATTGTCTCGCTATGCATGGAGCGAGACGTGTCGATCACGAAGATTGCCTCGCGCGGTTGCGGCGCCTCGTTCGAGCGATAGGTTTTCGGCGGCACAATCATCGCCAATAAATAAGCCGCGCCGTCCCTTTTCTCAACGAACACAGTGGGTTCAGGTTGGGCCAGAGATTCAAGAGTCCATTCCAACACAAAATCGCGAACTCCCGCGACCACACCCGAAGCCAGCGTGATGCCGCAGTGACCTCTTCCGGTTCCGTGATCATCAGCTTATGGGAGGCACTCTCCAACACACCGAGCGGCATGCCCGGATCGAGCTTCACACGGATTGCCATCGGGTTTGATCTTGGCGCATCAACAGACCGGATCAGGAATTTCAGCCGTTCGCCGTTACCTCCACCGCTCTTAAAACCTGTGAATTCGGATGGTGCCGGCAGATAGCGCGGAGCCACCGCCATCGGGAAGCGGAGCGAATAGCGGCCATCCAGATGCGTGACCGCTTGCTGATATCCAATCTCCACCTCGATCCGCCCCTTCGGAGGAATATTGGCGATCGACATGGTGAAAAGGCTCGGGCGCTCCTGCTCCAAAAGACTGGCCCGCTTACCGCTGTCAGCCGCGCGCTTGTACTTTTTGCGCGTCGCCTAGCATTCCTCTATCCGGCCTTCGATCGTCCGGTCATCGACACGCAATCGCATATGGTCGACAACGGTATCGTCCGGCAATGGAAATACATAAAACCCCTCGACCCATGAGTCTTCTGGATTGAGGAAGGTCTGCCGGATTGTCGCCCGGCCGGTAATACCGTTGATAACGATATCCGCCGTCCCCGCGACGATCGGTGCCGGCACGCGCAAGCCGGGCGATCTCTGAGGATGCAGGAACAGACCTTCACCCCGCGCCGGAGCCGCAAGCGCCCCCATAAGGCCGGAGGCGAGAAACAAGAATGCACAAGGCAAAGGCGCGTGACGCGCGGAGAAAGCAATCGAACATGACATGAAATCGGTCTCCGATGAAATAATCGAAGCCGCATTTAGCCCGCGCAATCGGGCAGCGCCGCGCTCTCATTAGGGCGATTGCTTGATCAATTACGGCGAAGCCGCGGCAGAAGCTTACTCCGCGGCACCCGGCCGCTGTTCCGCATCCTTGTAGATAAAGTTGGAGCGGGTATTGGTCACTCGCTCGTGCAGGGCTACGGCGGCAGGCTCAAAATCATAGGCCGGTGCAGGCTCCGCCTCGAAATTGCCGACCGTATCGGTGCCCCGCACCAAGGTCGCGCTATCGGGCACGCCGGTCACTTGCTTAACCCTAGGCGTCACATATCGCATGGCGATACCTATGCGCCGGTCATCCGATTGGTTCGGCGCCGACGAATGGGCGATATTGACGTGGTGCAACGATATCTCGCCTGTCCGCACGACCACATCCGCGGCCTTGGCTTCGTCCATCTGAATATCCATCACCTGGCCACGGGTCAGCAGATTCTCCTTGTCGAACGTGTCCTTGTGCTCGATCCCGTCCCACTCGTGGCTGCCCGGCATCATCTTCATGCACCCACTTTCCACCGTCGACGGCGACAGCGCCAACCAAGCGGTCACCACCTCATTACTGCTCAATCCCCAATAATTGCCGTCCTGATGCCAGGAGACAAAGCCGGGGTCCTTGCCTTCCTTGATGAACAGACTGGTCTGCCAGCACAGGAAATCGGGGCCGAGGATATCTTCGACGGCGTCCAGAATTTCCGGACGGCGCACGAGTTCCGCCATCCAGGTTGTCACCAGATGCAGTTTCTGGCGCTTCATCCCACTCATGTAATCAGGATGCTCGCGCTCGAAAATCTCCAAGGCTTGGCGGAACTCCTCGGCCTCATCGGGTTTCATTACCGGGATGGGATAGACGAATCCGTCGCGCCGATAGGCGGTCACTTGATCTGCGGTCAGTCGTTTTGTCATGGTATTAATGATTTTCGTCCCATTGCGTCGCCAGTCAAGCAGGCAACGCGACGCAGGGCCACCCTTCACCATTGAATAGCGTCGATCTTGGGCGTAGGTTTGCCGCCTGCCTGCAACAAATGCCGTCCCAAAATGTCCGACGGCGAAGAACAAGGAATTCGCGTTATGTCGTACATCGCCTCCCGTATGAGCCGCGTCCAGGTCTCGCCAACCATGGCCGTCACCGACAAGGCGCGCGCGATGAAAGCCGCCGGTATGGACGTCATCGGCCTCGGCGCGGGCGAGCCGGATTTCGATACACCCGAATTCATTAAGGAAGCAGCGATCAAGGCGATGCGCGACGGCAAGACGAAGTATCCGCCGGTGCCGGGCATTCCAGAACTCCGCGAAGCCGCTTGTCGTAAGCTGAAGCGCGAGAACGGTGTCGACTACACGCCCGACCAAATCCAGATCGGCGTCGGCGGTAAGCAGATCATCTTCAACGCCATGATGGCGACGCTCAATCCAGGCGACGAAGTCATCGTCCCCGCACCCTATTGGGTGAGCTACACGGACATCGCTGCCTTCGCGGAAGGCACGCCCGTCGTGATCGAATGCCGCCAGGAAAACAACTTCAAGCTCTCACCCGAACAGTTGGAAGCGGCGATCACACCGAAGACCAAATGGCTGTTCCTTAACAGCCCCTCGAACCCGACCGGCGCGGCCTATTCCGGGTCGGAGCTAAAGGCGCTGACCGATGTGTTGATGCGCCACCCGCAGGTGCTGATTTTCGCCGACGACATTTATGAGCACATCAC
>CAJWTF010000056.1 GCA_913046825.1 uncultured Rickettsiales bacterium
GGAGCCTTAACCAACTAACTTACTTCTAATTCTCTGTATTTATAATATTTATTTTAATGAAATGGCGGAGGGAGTGGGATTCGAACCCACGTTAGGGGGATACCCTAAACACGCTTTCCAAGCGTGCGCCTTCAACCACTCAGCCATCCCTCCGGCGCGCCCGTATATGGACCGGCGTTACTTAAACGACCGCTCGCCAGAGAGCAAGAGAACCAACGACATACATTTCTTGCTGCCGCTGGAACGAAAGGAATGCTAATCTGCAATTCAATATTCACATTTTCTATTACAGCGGACTCAATATGAAAGCGCTTAGACTTCTCGGCCGCTTTTTCCTGCTCCTCGCCTTTGCGGAAGTCGCCATCGGCATTTGGATTTGGCTCGCCGGACACGACGTGACCCGCAGTGCCGGTGAGGTTTGGTATGCGCTAGAGCCGGGGTCACTCAATTTCAGCCAAGCGATCGTGCAGCGCTATCTCTTGCCAGAGATTTGGGAACAGGTGGCTGTACCGTTGTTGCTGCGCCCGTTTTGGGAATCCGTGGTTCTGCTGTTTATTCTGTTTCTCGTGACGGGCAGCGGCATTGTCTATTTTACAGTCTATCTCTCAGGGCATCGCCGCCGAATCCGCACACACGAACGACCTTAGAAAGGTCACGCTTCGCCGTCCGGATAACCCGCGAGCGCGCGCACTGCGGCCGGGGTTTGCCCAGATCGCCGTAGCGCATCCAGGGTTGTCGACTTATCCCGTTTGGCAAACCGTTTTCCGTCGCTACCGACTATTAGTCCGTGATGGGCGTATTCCGGGGCCGGCAAGCCCAGCAATGCCTGCAACAACCGATGAATATGGGTGGCGTCGAGCAAATCCTCGCCGCGGGTCACACAGCTGACATCTTGTAAGGCGTCGTCGACAACTACGGCCAAATGGTAGCTGGTCCCGATATCCTTGCGCGCGACGACTACATCGCCATCGCCAAAGGGGTCGACCGCTATCCGGCCCCGCGCTCGGTCCTCGAAATGCAGCGGACCGCATCGCGCCGCCGCTCGCCCGACATCGAGCCGCATCGCGTAGGATGCGCCCGCCGCCATTCGTGCCCGCCGTTCCGAATCGGGCAATTGGCAGCAGGTACCGGGATAAACCGGCCCTTCGCGCCCATGCGGTGCATGACCCGCGCGGTCGATTTCGCGCTGGATATCCTTTCGCGTGCAGAAACAGGGATAGACCACACCGATTTCCGCCAACCGGTCGAGCGCCGCTCGATAATCTGCCAAATAGTCTGACTGGCGGCGTACCGGCTCCTCCCACTCGAGGCCAAGCCAAGCCAAGTCTTCCAGGATCGCTTCCTCGAATTCGGGGCAGCAGCGGGTGCGGTCGATATCCTCGATGCGAAGCAAAAACCGGCCACCGGCGGCCCGGGCGGTCTCCGCCGCAAAAAGCGCGCTATAGGCATGGCCCAAATGGAGGCGCCCCGTCGGACTGGGCGCGAAGCGGGTAACGGTCTCTTTCATCGCTCTGGCCGTATACGCTGCCTTGGGGTAAGTCAATCCGCATGACGCCCGAATTCATTCGCGACGCTCTGGATGACATCGCCACCCGCGACGCCGATCTCGCGGCCGCGTTGCAGGAATACGGATATCCCGCCCCCCGTGTTCGGGAGCCGGGATTCGGCTCGCTGATCAACATCATCATCGGCCAACAAGTCTCGGTCCATGCTGCCGCCGCGATCCGGGGCCGGTTGGAGGCCGCCGTCAATCCACTGACACCGGAGACTTTCCTTGCGGCGGGTGACGACGCCATCCGCGCGGTGGGATTCAGCAATCGTAAAGTCGAATACGGAAAGGGGTTGGCCGAGGCCATCCTCGACGGGACGTTGGAGACCGAACGACTGGCCGGGCTCGACGACAATGAAGTTACGAAGGTGCTTACCAGCATACGTGGTCTCGGCCGCTGGAGCGCCGATATCTATATGCTCTTCGCGCTCGGCAGGGCCGATGCCTGGCCGCTTGATGATCTGGCCATTCAGGTCGCGGTCCAGAAACTGAAACGAATGCGCAAACGCCCCGACTGCAAGCGAATGGAAGCGGTCGCCAAACGCTGGCGGCCCTATCGTGGTGTCGCGGCGCTGTTCCTGTGGCACTATTACAAAGGCGCGCCCACCTAGGCAGACAAATAGAGAAGGAATACAGATGTCCGATACGCCCGTACTCGACGGCCCTCGCTACGGTCCCGCCGCCGGTGGTGCCCCTCAACAGTTGATCATGCTGTTGCACGGCGTCGGCGCCGACGGACGCGATTTACTTGAGATGGCGCCACATCTGGCAGAATTCTTCCCGAACGCCGCTTTTGTCGCGCCCAACGCCCCAAACCGCTACGATCAGGGCCTGTCCGGCTATCAATGGATTTCGAGCGGCATCCGCGTCGAGGCCGAGGTCGTCGAAGCGGTCAAAGTATCCGCTGACATACTCAATCAGTTCATCGACACGGAACTATTGAACGCCGGGCTTCCGCCGGAAAAACTCGCCATCTTGGGTTTCAGCCAAGGCACCATGATGAGCCTCTACACAGCTCCCCGCCGACCGCACCCCATTGCCGGAATCGTCGGATATTCGGGACGTCTTATCGGCGCGGACCTGCTCGCCGCCGAAGTCGTGAGCCGGCCGCCAGTCTTTCTCGCGCATGGCGCCATGGACGCGGTCGTTCCGGTCGAATGCATGGATGTCGCGGAGCAAATTCTCGGCGAGAACGGATTTTCGGTTCAATCCCTGCGCTGCCCGCATCTCGGTCATAGCATCGACGAAGATGGTTTGGTGCAAGGAACGCAGTTCCTGCGCACGGTGCTCGGCGTCTAACGGAGGCCATCATGTCGCTGCAGAACCGCGTCACCCCGTTTGGAGAAATCGAGGCCGACCCGGCGCGTGGCAATTTCATGGGCAATCGCGGCATCCTGCATGGCGATACCAAGGAATTGGGTCATCGGCGCTGGACGCATGACAATTGGATCATCTGCCTGACATCGTTTCGGGGACGCCAGCGCCAAATCATGACGCCGCACCGATACACCGAATTGTTTTTTCTAGACGAAGCCGTCGCCATCGCGGCAGGTCACCGTCCCTGCTACGAATGCAGACGCCAGGACTACCACGCGTGGGCGGCGGCTTGGCAGCAGGCAACAGGTAGTGACGCACCACCACGCGCGAAAGAGATGGACCGCGCACTTCACAAGGAACGCATCCTCCGCCTCGCAGGGCGACAACAGCGCTGGCGGAGTGAATTGAGCGACTTGCCGGATGGCACTTTTATCGGCTGGGAGGGAACGCCTTACCTGGTTTTGGACCGGTATCTCTTGCGCTGGACACATGGCGGATACACCGAGACATCACCACGCCCGGCCCAGGATAAAGTCATCATTTTAACACCACCGATATCGGTCGCCACATTGGCGAACGGCTTCCAGCCTCGACTTCACGAATCGTCGATCAAACTCAATATATGACGTTAGTATGAAAAATTTTCTCGAGTCGCACCCAATATCTTGTGTATCCTCGGCAATTCCGTTATCAAATTAGGGTCTGCCGAATACGCTGAAACTACAGAGGAGCGACGGGTGATGTGGGGTTCGAAAGAAAATCCGGCCCTGGTGTTGAATGCGGACTTCCGTCCGCTAAACTATTTCCCGTTGTCTCTTCTCTGTTGGCAGGACGCCGTTAAGGCCGTGGTCACGAACCGGGTTAACGTGATCTCCGAATACGATCAACTCGTCCATTCGCCCTCCTTCAAATTGCGACTGCCGAGCGTCATCTCGCTCAAGGAATATGTCCCGCAAGCTCGGAAACCGGCCTTTACCCGGTTCAACGTCTTCCTGCGCGACCGCTTCGCCTGTCAGTATTGTGGCATCGCCCTGCCATCACATGAGTTGACCTTCGACCACGTCGTCCCACGCTCGCGCGGTGGACGTACGACTTGGGAAAATGTGGTGACGTCGTGTGCCCCCTGTAATCTGCGCAAAGGTGGGCGAATGCCGAGATCCGCTGGCATGCTGCCAAAGCGCAAGCCCGAGCAACCGTCCATTTGGCGCATGCAGGAGAACGGCCGACAGTTTCCGCCCAACTTCCTGCACGACAGTTGGCGGGATTATCTCTATTGGGATACGGAGCTGGAAGCGAACTGACCCCTTATGTCAGATCCGCGTCGACAGCCAGATCGCCGCGCGCGAGCCCGCCTTCACCAAAGCCGACAATACCGGATAGCCGACGGCGCGTTCCGCCTCGTGCTCGAGCGCGGTATCGCGGTGTTCCAGCTCTTCCGCGCGGAATTCTACGATCGTGCTTTTTAAACTCGATTCCGCTGTACCCAAGCGCTCCGCTTGTTCCCGGTAATGCTCATCAATTACTTCCTCAACCGCGACAGTGCACGCCATCGCTACACGCGGCCCCATCCGCGCCGTCGCCGCACCGAGCGCGAAACCGGCGACGCGCCAAAGCGGCGACAAGATTGTCGGTCGAACGTGGCGCTCAACAATAAGTTTCTCGAACGTCTCCAAATGGCGCTGCTCCTGCGCCGCCATCTCCGCGACGGCATCGCGCGCGGGCCCCGGCGGCAAGACCGCGAGCTGGCCTTCATAGATTCGCACAGCACCATATTCGCCCGCATGGTCGACGCGGATCATCCCCTCGACCGCCGGCACCGGATCGCCCGGCAGGTAGAGAGGGCCCACCTTACGCCGCATCGCCATCTGTCCCGCGCCGCCGCAGCAAAACCAGTCCGCCAAGGCCAAGCGCCAAGGACAGCAAAGTATTATAGCCCGCCATGGAAATTCCCATCAGCGACCACGCGACCTCGTCGCAACGCACCACCGGCGCGTTCATGATCTGCTGTTTCAGCGCTTCGAACGTCATCGGCATCTCGCTCACCCCACCGCAGGACGCCAAACCAGGCCACCATTGTTGCTCGACGCCGACATGAAATCCGGCGACAACCGCACCCGCGAGGATCGCGAGTGAAGCCAATGCGACAACAGTTTTTTGTATGCCAGGATGATCCCGCAGCAACACAGCGACCAGTCCGAAGCCGATAGCAATCCACCACGGCCAGCGCTGATAATGGCAGAGTGCACAAGGCTGTAAACCGCCGAGATACTGAAAACCGTAGGCTGAGCCTAACACCGCGCCGCCGAGGATCACTTGCAACAGGGCGATGCGTTTTGGATCCTGCCTTTCGGCCCATTTTAGTGCAATACTCATGTACAGCATTTAACCACGTGCGGCGGCGTTACAATAGTTTGATCAACCCAAAGCCCGCGAACAGCAGAAATACAAAGACGACGGTCAGTATTTCCAATCGTTTCTCGATAAATTTGCGGATCGGCGGACCAAATTTCCATAGCAGCGCGGCCTCGATAAAAAACCGCAGGCCGCGACTCAACACAGAGGCCACGACGAAGACGATCGGATCGAGAGCAAACACACCGCTGGCGATAGTAATAACCTTATAGGGAAATGGTGTCAGCCCCGCCATCGCGACGATCCAAGCGCCGTATTTGGCATAGGTGCCGCGAAAATTCTCGAACTTCGCGCCATAGCCGTAAAATTCCACGATCTGGGTCCCAACCGTGTCATAGAGGAAATAGCCGATGGCATAGCCCACCAATCCACCGAGGACGGAGGTGACCGTACACACTGCCGCGATCCGCCACGCCGCTGCCCGATCCGAGAGCACCATGGGGACGATCATCACATCCGGCGGAATCGGAAAGACCGAGCTTTCCGCGAAAGAGATCAGCGCCAACCACCATATCGCCTGTGGATGCGCCGCTAGGTCGATGACCCGGTCGTAAAGCCGTTTAATCATAAGCAGCTTTGGCCTTAAATTAGGACGGCGCGCCGTAAGATTTCTGCGGGACGTCCCGATTGAGCGACAAGTGGGTGTGTATCCCCTTCCACGGTGCGTCCACGCTGTCGCGCCGCAAGCCAGCGGTGACCCGGCCTGGGCGCGGATAAGCGTCACCGTTTTCATGAAACCCGGTCGACTTCCACACCAGTACGGCGACGGCAAATAAGCGGTCCGGCGAGACCCGCACCTGCAACGTATCAGTCAGGAATTCGAAGTCGCGAATGGTTGGCCAAATGCTTTTCCATTGCTTTTCCATCAGATTATCGAGTCCTTCAACCGTATCCATCCAGGTTCCGAATCCAACGACGTCTAACTCGAACATAGGACGGGCGGAATCGAAATCGACGGTGGCGACATAGCCGCTCCAGGTGTCGAACCATGCCGTGATGGAAGCGTGATCCGCCGGGTTAGGCGCTAATTGGGTCATAGCGGTTTCCAAATGCTGTTGCCGTGACGCAGTACTATACGAGCGCATCCGAATTTGAAAACTACAACAAAAAATTACGCCGCGCCGGGGTCGGGAAATACCCAGAGCATGCCGTGCCGCAGGGTCGCGAAGCGTTGCTCGGTCGAATCGTGCACCGGATTGGCCTGTTGCACGAGGTTCCACGCCACCTCTTCCCAATCGCCATCACTCAAAAACCGCAAGGCTTCGGGGAAAAGATTGTCCTCCTCGAGGCGAATATGCATCCGGTAAGATTCGAGAAAACCGCCAAAGATGCTTAAGATAAGGTCCCGGGACATGGTTTCATCGCGCATCAAGCGCCCAACGGTGCCATGCGCCACAATCAGATCGGCAATACCGACCTCCAACTTTGGCTGGCGCGATACCATCACTGCATAGATCGCATCTTCCTTTGGATGATGGCGGGCCTCGGGATAGTCGAGGCAATAATCCATAATCTCCTGCAGCAGACGGAAATCGGCAACGTCTTCCGCGTCGAATACCGCCATTTCCTGTTCGATCAGATCCAGAATTCAGCTCATATTTGTATGTTTGTCTTGCAGCTGAAGGATAATTTCAGATATGCCGCCCTCTCGGTTCTGCGCTTGGCCAGCAAACCTACGCCCGATCGCCACCCGCTGCCTTGACATGGCTCAAACGGATTTATGTTGATGCAAAGCGTCACTCGCCGGATGGAATGCATGACTTTACCGCTCGAAAACATAAAGGTTCTCGACCTCACCCGGGCCGCCGCAGGACCTTTCGCCACGATGATTCTAGGCGATCTCGGTGCCGATGTGGTCAAGGTAGAGCCGACACCAAAGGGCGATATGACCCGGCTGTGGGGGCCTTACGATCACGGCATCGGCGTCTACTATCTCAGTATCAATCGCAACAAACGCTGCCTCGGCATTGATTTCCGCAACGAAGAAGGATTGAAGACGTTGCGCCGCATGGCGGCCAAGGCCGATGTGGTGGTGGAGAATTTCAAGCCAGGCACCGCGGAGCAAATGGGCCTCGACTATGACGCCGTAAAAGCGGCCAATCCGAAAGTAATCTACGGCAGTATCTCCGGCCTCGGCAGCACCGGCCCCTACGGCACCTGGCCGGGTCTCGATCAAATCGCGCAGGGCATGTCCGGTATGATGAGCCTGACGGGCCAGCCGGGCGGCGAGCCGACCCGCTACGGTGTGCCGATTGGCGATTTTACCGCCGGAATGTGGTGCGCGCTGGCGGTAACCGCCGCCGTCGCGCAACGCCATGTAACCGGTGAAGGACAGCGGGTGGAGACGTCTCTCCTAGGCGCACTCGTCGGGTTGCTTAGCGTTCAAGGCCAGCGCTATCTCAGCAATCGCGACGTGCCGGGACAAGCGGGCAACGACCATCCAACGATTTATCCCTACGGTGTCTTCGATGCCAAAGATGGGCCGCTCAATGTCGCCACCGCACGCGAGGAACATTGGCAACGCCTGTGCGCGGTGATGGGTATGGAGGGTCTGTTGGGAGACCCGGATTACGTGAACAACGACGCCCGGATGCAGAACAAGGATAAACTGCGCGACGTTCTGAACGCGCAGTTCAGAACCCGCGACGCTATCGAATGGACCAAAGATCTGATGGAGGGCGGCGTACCGTCCGGCCCGATCTATTCACTCGACAAGGTTTTCAAAGATCCGCAGGTCATCGACCAAGGAATGGTGGAACGGGTGCAGCATCCGACCATCGGCGATTTGGACCTGTTGGCCAACCCCATGAAAATGGACGCTTTCGAAGGGAAATCGGTGCGCACACCGCCCCCCTTGGTTGGCGAACATAACGAACAAGTATTGAGGGAGTACGGATTCTCTGATGGCGAGATCACCGGACTTACCGCAGCCAACGCAATCGGCGCCGAAACGCAGGAGGAAGTATGACGATCTACAAAGGGGGCTGTCATTGCGGCGCCGTCACCGTCGAACTCGAGACCGACACGGAGCCAACCGAAATTGACGTCCGGAAGTGCCAGTGCTCGTTCTGCCGTGCCCACGGCGCGGAATCAGCTAGCGATCCGAACGGTCGCATTCGTTATATCGAGCAAGAGTCGGGAGCAATCAACCGGTATCGCTTCGGCACTAAATCCTGCGACTTTATAATCTGCCGCCATTGCGGCGTCTATCTGGGCGCGGTAATGGACGGAGACGGCAAACCCGGATATTCGACGACACAGATCAAACACTTCGAAGACCGCGCCCTCTTCACGAAGACAGCGCGCCATCCCGATTATGACGATGAGCCGTTAGAGGATCGCCTCGCACGCCGTCGTCGGAACTGGACCCCGCTCGCGGGTTAAAATGATTGAGAGATTGGAGACAAAATGACCGCTCCTAATTTGGCTTATGTGGCGCTCGTCGTTGACGAACCAGAGACAAGCGCCGCGATTTTCGAAAAAGACTTCGGCTTGCCACGCCAGGATTTTTCCTGCGGCGGATCGAATGTGCCGATGATTTCGGTTGGTGAATCCGCTCTGGCCTTCTTCCAGCCAAACGACCCATTCCTGGGGTCGGACGCCAAGAAGGGCGTCCATCACATCGCCATTGCCGCAGCCGATCCCAAAGGGGCCGCGAAAGCTTCCGGTGTGGCGATTTCCGGTGACGCGTCAAAAGGGATCGACGGCAAGACGCAGATTGCATTGGCACGGAACGCAACCTGTGGAATCCGCGTGCGCTATACAGAAGCATTAGGCTTGCCCGCCGCATCGTCTGACATCGTGCAGCGCATTGATCACCTGGGTGTCGCCTCCGCTGACAACCAGGCCGCCCGCGAGGTCTTCATCGACAAGCTCGGCTGTGTCTATGAAAGCCAACAGACGGACAGCGAAGTGGAGACGATTTCGGAGAATTTCACCTCCGACACCTATGACTACATCTTCCACACCCGACCGTCGGAGCTCATCGGCAGCATGCGGGTCACCTTCATCACCGTCGGCGATACGGAGTTCGAATTCATCCAAGACCTGACAACGAATGTGGAAGCAGACGAAGCGCGCCACGACGCGGCGGGCACGACGCGCGGCGACCGCAGCGCCATTGCCCGATACGTCGCCTCGCGCGGTGCAGGCTTGCATCACATCGCCTTCAAGACGCCAGACGTTGTGGAAAGCCTCGCCAAAATCAAGGCGGCGGGACACCGCACTATCGACACGGTAGGGCGCCCCGGCTCCCGCGCGGCACTAATCGGTTTCATGCACCCGACGATGATCGGCGGTGTCTTAATGCATTTTGTGGCGCGAGAGGACCTTTAAACGCGTGTCCGGATATGCCCTGACATACCTGGCGCTCATCGCCCGCGACGCCGACGCCGTCTGCCGTTTCCTCGGTGGATCACTTGGATTAGCGCGCAAAAATTTGTCGTGGGGTGGCCGCGCCATTCCGTTTTTCGGCATCGGCGCAGCGGCACTTGGCATCTTCGAGCCCGATGATCCTTATTTGGACGAGCCGCGCTTTCCTGGCGTGCATCACATGGCGCTCGGCACCGCTGACCCGGCTTCGACGGCGGCGCAACACGGCCTTACCGTGATGGAAGAAGGCATTGGGCCGGAGGGGAAACGTTTTGTCTCCGTCGACAAAGCCGAGACCTGTGGCATCCGCACCCGATTTATCGAGCCACTCGAACTTCCCATACAAGCTAGCCGGGTCGAGAAGATCGACCATCTTGGCATTGCCAGCACGGATATTGACGAGAACGTCCGCGTCTTCGTGGACGGGCTCGGCTGTCCGCTGGAAAGCACGGAGGTCGACATCGAACTCCGTAATGTGACGGAGAGTTTCATTTCCGACAAATACGGCGCGGTCTACCATGCCCGTCCGCCGGAAATTCTCGGCGGCCTCAAAGGTGGGTTCATCACCGTCGGCGATTGCGATCTCGAGATCATGCAAGACTATGACCCAACCAACCGTCCGCAAGATCAACTCGGCGAAGCAGAAGGCAACACCAAGGGCGACCAGAGCGCCGTCGCTAAATTCATCGAACGGCGCGGCCCCGGCTTGGTGCACGTCGCCTTCACGACCAAGGACATAAACGGCGTCCTGCAGGGCCTCGACGCCGAAGGCTGGCGCATGATCGACACCAAAGGTCGGCCGGGCGGGCGCGGCGCACAAATCGGTTTCGTCCACCCGTCTAATTTTGGCGGTGGGCTACTCACTCATTTCGTTCAACACCCGGAGACCTGATAATGGCCGGATACGCTATGAATTATTTGGCCCTCGTGGCCCGCGACGTTGAGGCAGCGAGCCGCTTCCTCGGCGAATCGCTCGGATTGCAACGCCGCGATGTACTGCTTGAAGGCCGTAGCGTTCCCTTTTTTGGAATAGGAAAATCGGCGCTCGCGATCTTCGAGCTCGACGACCCCTATCTGGAAGAGCCACGCTTTCCCGGCGTGCATCACATGGCGCTCGGCGCAACCGATCCAGCCGGAACCGCCGCAAAGCACGGGTTGACCGTCACGCACGACGGTGTTGGTCCGGACGGAAAACGCTTCGTCACCATTGAGCCAAAAGAAACCGTCGGCATCCGCACACGGTTCATCGAACCGCTCGACATTCCGAGCTCCGACGGACCGGCCTACAAGATCGATCATCTCGGCATCGCCACCGACGACAACGACGCGACGGTGCGTGTCTTCACCGACAATCTCGGCTGTCCCATCGACAGCACGCAAACCGATGTGGAAGTGCGCAACGTCACGGAGAGTTTTATCTCCGATAAATACGGTGCGATTTATCACTCCCGCCCACCGGAAATTCTCGGCGGATTGCGCGACGTCTTCATCAATATCGGCGATTGCGAGCTGGAACTGCTGATGGATTACGACGCTAACATGAAACCGAAAGAGCGATTGGGCGAGGAAGAAGGCAACACCAAGGGCGACCAAAGTGCCATCGCCAAGTTCGTTGCCCGGCGTGGACCGGGTCTGGCCCATGTCGCGTTTGCGACGCGCGACATCGATGCCACCCTGCCGAAACTCGCGGAAGATGGCTGGCGGATGATCGACGTTGAAGGACGGCCCGGAGGGCGCGGATCGCTTATCGGTTTCGTACACCCATCAAATTTCGGCGGGGGACTGTTGATACATCTCGTCGAACCACAGGTCGACGGCGGTTGGGCGGCCAAGAAATTTGGCTGAAATTGTTAAGCAAGAGCGGCGGGGCAGCGCCCTGATCCTTACCATCGACCGGCCCGAAGCGGGAAATTCGCTGAGTGCCGAAGTCAGCCAGGCTTTCCTCGATATTCTCGACACGGTCGAGGGCGACATGGACCTTCGTGCGGTGATTGTGACGGGTGCCGGAGATCGGTTCTTCTGCACCGGCGGCGACGTAAAACGCTACGCCCAGCTCAGCACAAAGGACGAGCTGCGCGAAGTCATGCGCTTGGCGCGGACGGTCTTCCAGCGCTTCGAAGCCCTGCACGTCCCAGTCATCGCCGCGATCAATGGCCTCGCCATCGGCGGCGGCACGGAAATCCTGCTGGCGACCGATCTCCGCGTAATGTCGCCGACAGCGCAAATCAGCATGCCGCAAGTGCGCCTCGGCATCATCACCGGCTGGGAAGGCTACGAGCGCTTGGTCCGCGACATCGGGTTCAGCCGCGCCATGCAGGTGGTGACAACCGGCGAGCGCTTCAACGCCGAGGAAGCCTACCGGCTCGGCATCGTCAACAAGATCGCGAAAGATGCGGACGTGGTCGGTGCCGCCATGCAATTTGTAGCGTCCTTCGACAAAGCCGCCCCCCTGGCCCTCGGTCGCGCCAAAAGCGTCATCCACAAGGCCGCCAGCGGCCCCGCCGACGAAGCGCATGATTTAGCGGCCGACACCTTCGTCGATCTCTGGTTTACGGAAGATCACCGGGAAGCGGAGAAAGCCTTCGCTGAGAAGCGCGGCCCGGTGTTTAAAGGGAAGTAGGGCACTCACCTCTTGGTCGTCATTCCGAGGCGCGAAGTGAGTCCGGAAATGTTTCTAAGATTTTCGAAGTAGGGCATACATGAGAGTTAGGCTCAGGATTTAATTCTGGGTCCGGACGAAGCCCATCCCAGAATGACGGTTCCATGGTGAGAACGTGCGGATGAGGTTACAAATGTGAACGTCGACAAATTGTCGATTTTATGATAAACTGGATTTTCGTTCTTTTACCGCGCATCCGGCATTGCCGGAGACACCTCCAAACATCAAAACAGCGGTATTTTAATACTGTGCATGGGGTTGTTCCGCGAAAAACAGATATCCGTCATTCCGGGGCGCAAAGCGAACTCGGAAATGTTGCCTGAAAGACGACACCAAAACCACTCAGGCCATAACTCCGGATAATCCTTTGGATTGCCGGAATGACGAATTGGTAGGCTCAAACGGAACACCGACGCCTAGTCGTCTCCGCCCGCAACATACCCATAATCGCGCGCTGCGGCTTCCGGCGTGATCAACCCATTCTCGACATCGCGGTCCAACTGATCCGGGTTGCGGTCCTTCGGATCGCCAAAGCCCGCACCGCCTGGCGTGTGGAAGCAGGCGATCTTGCCGTTGGGAATGTTCTGCGTGCCCTTGCCGAGAAGCTTTTCACCGCTGGTGAAACTCAGCGAGCCGGCCTCTCCATTGCCGCCGCCGTTGCGGCCGCGCGCCGGAAAGTCGATGCGGTCATAGGCGGCCAGCAATTCGAAATCCGCGCCAATGGCGGATTCGATTTCCAGGACTTGGCCAAGCCCACCGCGATGGGTCCCCGCCCCACCCGAATCGGGACGGAACTCCTTACGGTGGAATATGATGGGCGCGACAGTCTCGTTGATTTCGACCGGGGTACCGCGCACGCCGCTCGGATATGCGGTCGCCGACAGGCCGTCCTTGATTGGCCGCGCACCGGTACCGCCATTGGTCACCGCGGTGATGGTGAAGAGTTTGCTGTCATTCGCCGCCCGGTCGGTAGCACCCCGCATGGTGATGTTCCACAGGCATGACGCCCCTTCCGCCGGAACCCGGTCGGGCGCGGCTTGAGCGAGGCAGCCGAAGGAGACATCCGGCAGCATCTGGCCGATGACATGACGCGAGCAAACCGGGGCCGGATAGGGCGCGTTCAGGATCGTGCCTTCCGGGGCTGAAATCTCAAACGGGGCGAGCGAGCCCGCGTTGTTCGGGATGTCGCCGGAGACGATGCAGGACAGGCCGAAACAGGTATAGGCCGTGGTATAGGCCATAGGCACGTTGATGCCCTTTGGCGATTTCGGTGAGGAGCCGTCGTAATTGACCGAAATTTTGTCATCGTGAATTGTCAGCGTCGCCACCAGGTCGATCGGATCGCCAACCCCGTCGATTATCATGGTGTTCTTATACTCGCCGTTTGGCAGCTTGCCGATATTGTCACGCACCGCCTTTTCCGACGTGTCGCAAATGTAATCGCCGAGCGCATCGAGACTGTCGAGATCGAACTCGTCCATCATCTCGACCAGACGTACGCAGCCGATGTCGTTGCAGGCGGCGAGCGAATACACATCGCCTTCGGACTCGACCGGCTGGCGGGTGTTCTGCCGGATCATCGCCAGCAATGTCTCGTTCATCACGCCCCGGTCGGCGAGTTTCAGCATCGGTATATAGATGCCTTCCATATGCACGTCGGTCGCATCGACTCCGGAGCCGAGCCCGCCGATATCGGTCAGGTGGCTGGTGCAGGAAAACAGCGCCACCGCCTTGCCGTTGCGGAAACATGGCGTGGTTATGACGAAGTCGTTGAGGTGCCCGGTGCCCATCCAGGGGTCGTTGGTGATAAAGGCGTCACCCTCGTTCATCGTCTCGACCGGGAAATGCCGCAAAAAATGCTTCACAGATTCGGCCATGGAATTCACGTGGCCCGGCGTGCCGGTCACCGCCTGGGCAAACATCCGCCCGTCGAGACCGAAGACGCCGGCAGAGAGATCGCCACATTCTCGCACGATGGGGCTGAACGCCGTGTGCATCAGGGTCTGCGCTTGTTCCTCGACCACAGAAATCAGGCGGTTCCACATGATCTGCAGGCGGATCGTATCGATGCCAGTCGCACTCATCACTCGCTCTCCCCATTCCGTTCAAGAACAATATAGCCGTTCGCGGCAATCCGCGCGCTAAATCCTTGCGGCACATAGGTCGAGGTTTGATCCTCGACGATGATGCCGGGGCCGTCGAAACGGGCCCCTAGCGCCAGGTCGGTGCGGCGATACATCGGAACTGCGCACATGGCCGCGGCTTTTGCGCCGAAGACCGGCCGCTTGCCGATCGCAACAGCCGCCGACCGCTCGACACTGTCCGCAACAGGTGCGGGGTCGGGAGTTTGGGCCGACAGGCTCAGCGACCAGGTGAGGATTTCCGTCTCCGCATTTGGCAGGGTGCGACGGAAATGGCGCTCGTATTCGCAGTCGAAGGCTTGCTGCACCACATCGAGGTGATCGTCGATAAAATCGCCGTCCGGCAGCTCGACAGTGATCTCATGCCCTTGCCCCACATAGCGCATGAAGGCGACGCGGCGTTCGATCAAGTCGCCGGATGGGACGGCCGCCCGGATCACCGCTTCCGCCTCCGCCCGCATTCCATCCATCAACTCATTGATCGTACCTGGATCAAAGGCGGCCAGGCGCATGTTTCGGCTGCGCACTACTTCATAAGCAATGGGTGCTTCGAGAAATCCTACGGCGCTGCCGACCCCGGCATCGGTCGGCACAACAATGCGATCGATGCCGAGCTTTTCCGCAAGCCGGCCCGCGTGCAAGGGCGCAGCTCCCCCAAAGGCGATCAAACTATGTTGGTTCGCAGCTTTGCCCTGCTCCACCGCGTGCACTCGAGCCGCATTCGACATGGTCTCATCAACCATCTCAGTGATGCCGTATGCAGCAGTCAAGACATCGGCGACGCCGAGCGGTGTGCCCACATCAGCCATGATCGCGCTCTCGGATTTCTCGGGATACAACGCGACCTTGCCGCCGGCGAAACTGCCGGGATCGATCTTGCCAAGCGCCACGTCGGCATCAGTGATGGTCGGCTTTTCGCCGCCCCGCCCATACGCCGCTGGACCCGGATCAGCGCCCGCGCTATCGGGGCCGATGGTGATCCGGTTCAATGCGTCGAGCCGAGCGATGGAGCCGCCGCCAGCACCGATTTCCACCATCTCGATCACCGGGATACGTAGCGGCATGCCGCTGCCTTTGGTGAAACGGGCGGCACGGTCGACCTCGAACTCACGCGCGGTCTGCGGACGGTAGTCGCCGATCAGGCAAATTTTCGCGGTGGTACCGCCCATGTCAAAGGAGATGACCTTATCCATCTGCATCTCTTTTGCGATCTTGGTAGCCAGGATCGCGCCACCGGCAGGGCCGGATTCCACCAAGCGAATTGGGAACTGCATGGCGTTCTCAAGGGTGGTCAATCCGCCGCCTGACGTCATCAGCAACACCGGGCAATCGACCCCCATCGCCGCCATCCGGTCGCGGAGCCGCGCTAAATAGCGCGCCATCAACGGGCGCACATAGGCATTGGCCACCGTTGTCGTGAAACGCTCGTATTCACGGATTTCGGGACAGACCTCGGCGGAAATGCTGTAGGAGAGGTTCGGCAGGCGCGCCGCCAACAAATCACGGGTGCGGTTTTCGTGATCTGGATTGGCATAGGCGTGCATGTAGCCAATGGCGACGCTTTCGATCCCGCCGGCTTCCAGCTCCGGCACCAGCGCTTCGACCATTGCTTCGTCGAGGGGCTTCAACAACCGGCCCGCGAGGTCGGTGCGCTCCGACACCGGCAAGCGTAATTTGCGCGGCACCAGCGGGGCCGGTTTCTCGATCATGATATCGTATTGGTCGAAGCGGCTTTCATAGCCGATCTCGAGTACGTCGCGGAAGCCTTCCGTGGTGACGAAGGCGGTCGCCGCGCCTTTGCGCTCGATGATCGCGTTCGTCGCCAGGGTCGTGCCATGCAGGACTAGCGACAAAGATGACGCGGCGAGACCAGCTTGGCTCAACGCCGATTCAACGCCTTCGATTACACCTTCTTCCGGAGCGCTCGGTGTGGTCAGGACTTTTGCGGTCGTCCGCTGCCCATCCGCGTCGAGCACGATATCCGTAAACGTGCCGCCGATATCCACCGCCAGCCGCACACTCGCGCGCGCATCCGCCATATCTTTACCTCCGGGAGAACCTTCGAATTGAACCCGAATTGATATACAGGTTGCTAGATTTCCCGCAAGAGCCGTTGACCGCGCCGATATCCTGCCTATTATGCGCGATAGTGCCCCTGTGGCGGAACTGGTAGACGCGCGGGATTCAAAATCCCGTTCCCGCAAGGGAGTGTCGGTTCGATTCCGACTGGGGGCACCATTTCCCTAAATACACTTCGGTTAACCCATTGATATCCTGATCGTTTCGTTTTGGCGGGGCTGAAGGGTAGACCATTGGGATGACCAAAGAGGCACGTTTTATCTATCAGAAACGGGGTGTTTGGTATTTCTCTAGACGGGTGCCCAGTGACCTCCAAAGGCACTACAAACGCTCTCGGATAGCCTTCTCATTACGCACTAAGTCTAACCGTGCTGCAGCTACTAGAGCGGTGACACTCGCATCAAAGCTTGAAAAGGACTGGCTGATTATCCGCTGGAGGTCTGATGGCGACCCTTTCAGTAGATTTATGAATGTTAGCACTAGGTCGAAAGATCGTAACGCTTCAGGTCCCTTGATGACTGAAGCCAGCCAAATTTATCTCAAAGCAAAGGGTAAAAGCCGTCCGCTTACGTTTACTCAGGCTGTTAACAGGTCCGTTAGATATCTGGTATCAGTGGCCGGAGACAAACCTATCGACAGCTATGTCAGAGAAGACGCCAACAGCCTCAGGGATGCATTGATAGCAAAAGGACTAAGCCGAGCATCTATCAAGAGAACCCTTAGTGTCCTCACAGCCGCGATCAATTTTACGACGAGGGAACTTGGTCTCGAAGATGTAAAGGTGTTCCCAGGCGTTTACCTGGGTGAGCCACAAGGACTAACGCACAGGACGCGACGACCTATACCCATCAAGGATGTCTATAAGGTACAGGCGCTCTGCCGTAAGCTGGATGATGAACCTCGTTGGTTGATAGCTCTTATAAGCGATACAAGAATGCGCCTCAGTGAGGCAACGGGGCTGATAGTAAAGGACATTAAACTCGACGACACACATCCTCACATACTATTACGACCACATCCTTGGAGACGGCTGAAAACACAGAGCAGTGAGAGAATGATTCCTTTGGTCGGCGCATCTTTGCGGGCTGCTAAGAGAGCTTCAGAAGCTACAACCAATAAGTTCCTATTCCCGAGATATTGCGATGAGTTACGGTGTAAGGGTAACTTTGCAAGTGCAACGCTGAACAAGTGGCTTTCGTATAGGGTCCCTTCGGGATGTGTCGTTCATTCCTTCAGACATAGCTTCAGAGATCGACTAAGAGCAGTCGAGTGTCCGCCCAACACCATCGATAGGTTCGGTGGTTGGTCCGTTGAAGGTGTTGGAGAGACCTATGGGAATGGCTATCCATTGGGTGTCTTATTGCGATGGATTAAGAGTATCCTTAAAATCTAGTTAGCTGGTCAAAGGTGTGATTGTAATCATTGCGCAAAATTTGATTAAACGTAAATATTATATCTAAAATAGTTAACTCCGAAGTTAGAACTTCAAAAATGACAGAAGTACAACTTTTAAAAAGAGCTCTTTCTTTTCGTACTTCACATCTATCAGGCGCATCGGAATTAGCCGAAGTAGTGGAACACCCCCACGTATGTTTTGGAAACAGACCATGTTGAAAATCCTGAGCAAGAACTGCTCTCTGTCAATAAATTTGATTAGCCCAATAATATAACCTTTTGCCATTATTTGGGTTCTTCTGCTCTTTTGTATCCTTACTTATAGCTCAGATTTCTTTCCAAGATATTTCTAAGAGGTAAAGTCCAGCAATATTGCTGCCCTTTGCTGTTACTGAAGTCCATAGCCAAAGATGCAAAGTTTAAAAAATTTAACTGGCAATAGGGGAGTATTTGGAGGTACCACGCTAAAACAGAAAGTTTATGTTAGACTAAACGGATCTGTTTTATCTGGTAACAAATACTAAAGGTTAACTCGATGGAAACGCTTGCCACCGACAAGAGTTTTGGCGGTATTCAGGGTGTATACCGCCATGCTGCCAGCCAAACAAACTGCGACATGACCTTTGCGGTCTATATGCCACCGCAAGCTGAAACTACTGCGGTGCCGGTTCTGTGGTATTTGTCAGGTCTGACCTGCAGCCATGCCAATGTAATGGAAAAGGGAGAATATAGACGCATGGCGGCCAAGCTCGGCCTCGCTATCGTCGCACCGGATACTAGCCCGCGAGGACCAGATATTCCGAATGAACCGGATAACTGGCAGTTTGGCATTGGAGCCGGCTTTTACGTTGACGCTAGTGAAGCGCCATATGCGCAAAATTACCGGATGTACAGTTACATCCTGGACGAGCTTCCAGTATTGGTCGGTGATGCATTCAACGTTGATATGAACCGCCAGGGAATATTTGGTCATTCAATGGGAGGGCATGGCGCGCTAATCATGGCACTCCGTAATCCAGACCGCTTTAATAGTCTCTCCGCATTTGCGCCGATTGTCAGTCCATCGACCGCAGAATGGACGACATATGCCTTTACCCGGTATTTGGGTGGGAATACAGCTATGTGGCGGGCATATGATGCGGTAGCCTTGGTCGAGGATGGACACTGTTTTCCGGAAATTCTAGTCGACCAGGGCGATGCAGACAGCTTTCTTGACGATGGCCTGCGCCCGTCGCTGCTCGAGAGAGCGGTGGCCGAGACCAGTAGCGCATTGACCCTTCGTATGCAGCCCGGATATGGCCATTCTTATTACTTCATTTCTAGCTTTATGGACGATCACCTTCATTGGCATGCGGCACGCTTATAATCTGGGTCTTGATGCCGAGCATCTCAGCCAAGGGTTAATTGTAATTGCCCCTGTTATATCCCTTTGGATAAGTGAGTTTTATCCAATCTTGAATTTTAGAAGCCCTATCTACGGCGATACATACCCTCTTTATCTTAGGATATTTTTGTAAGATATTGGTGGAAATACCGTCTACATTTCCCGACGAAAGCCAGCCCATTAATCGCCATACAGCGATGTCTTCGAGACCCATATTGTCTCTGATTATCCAGTCTCCATTGTCCTTAATGTTATTCTCTAAGATATTTAACTTTCGACCTAATTCGCCATCTTCTAGCGCTTCTCTCTTTCTCTGCTTTTCTTGTTCGCTATCGTTACGGCCTGTGTTGGATACTAATACCGTTATATCCGTAGAAAAATCTATGAACTGGTCAATTTGTGCCGCAAGAAAGTCATCATTTTGGGGATAGGAACCTGCTAATTTACCACAGAACCGCGCTATCGCCCCCGTTTGGACAATTGGATGTCCATCGACTAGAAGACAAGGTAACTGATGGTGCGGGATACAGGTGCCATCGTTGAGCTTTCCACTGTTTTTTACCTTTTGAAATTCTTCAGGCAAGATGACCCTGTTTTCAAAATCAATCCCTGCAATATAAAGAGTTATTTTTGATATCTCTGCTCTCCAAAATGGAAAACTTAGGTAGATAAATGAGAGTTTCATGATTTTACCGTTTCGGATTGGTCGATACGTTTTACTGAACTTTTAAACTAGTAAGTTATTTTTCGTATTGGCATTTAATGTTGAAGGGGCTAATTCGGCAATACCGCTGCGTCTATCCGCGCGATGATATCGAGCTCCAGGGGCCCATTCGCTTCGGCAATAACACATTCCTTCAACTCGACCGTGTTTTTGCACCCCAGGACGACTGTATCCACACCTTTCATAGCGAGTGCGTAGCGGTGTGCAAGAGCCGCGGGTGTCGTGCCGAGTTCCTTAGCGAGCGCGCGATACTTCGCTGTCTTGGCGTAATCCGTGACCACACCATGACCCGATGGTAAATCTCGGTCGATTGCATCCGTCAATGCGCCGCCCTGGACAGGACGGATGCCAAGAACGCCTGCTCCAATTGATTTCGTTTTAGCTATAATTTCGCGCGCGCGGCTAGGCCCGGGGAAGTACTTTAGGTCGCCAGGCGAATCAATTAGGTTGGAAATGCATTGCACCGCGGCCGGCTTATCCTCGAGGGTAAATGAGCGAAGCAGGCATTCAGGCACACCAATGCCAGTAATGCCCCAGGCACCGATTTTGCCTTCAGACACCAATTTTTTGCAGGTGGGGACGAAATGCTCCTCGTAGACCCACCAGCGCGTCGCCGGACGCGTTACGTAAACGCTGGCATCAAAGTCATTTGGAATGATGTTTGAGTGCAGAAAGAAAAGGTCTACTTGCTCTACCCGTAAACGCTTCAAACTTTCCTCAAGTCCATCTCGAATATTTTTCTCGATGGCTTCGGGGTCTGTTTGACCAAGCCGGTGTTTCGTCGTAACCCGGACACCGCCGGGCAGCTTACCATCAAATGCTGCGCCAACGACTGATTCCGCTTCGCCGTCGCCGTAGCTCGGTGCCATATCCAAAAGCGTTATGCCGGCATCAACCGCTTGGCGAACGGTCGCAATGCATTCCTCACGAGTTGTCTCGCCCCACAGTTGCCCAACACCGCCGCCACCCAAAGCGAGCGCACTAACCGGCCAAAGTCCGCCGAGTTTCCGCATTTCCATTATGTCCTCCATAGGATAGATTTTGGGCCCAAAGGGCAGTGAGATACCGCAACGAACGTAGAATGAAACTGGGCTAATTCGATAGGAATTGCTTGCATGATTGCGGGAGGCGTCAGCCACCTTGAAGCAGTGGGGACTTAGTGATGTTCTTCAGGTTCAATGCGGTAGTTACTTATTTTGTGGCTGTATTAGAAGGATAACCTAACTGCTCTACCCTTCAGCCTCGTCAAAACGAAAACATCAGGATATCAATGGTTTAACCGAACAGTATTCAGGGAAATGGCGCCCTCCAGAAGCACTATAAACGCTGAACAGCATTGTTCTCCGCCTCTGTGACAGATCGTGAAGCTTGTACTTCACAGTAAGGATTGCCTTCTGCACGGGAACTATTCATTACCGTCACTAACGATTAGAGAAGTAATTTCACCGTCATATACTTCGTAGGATAACTTGTTTGGGTTACAACATACGACACAGTCATAAATCTCTGTA
>CAJWTF010000057.1 GCA_913046825.1 uncultured Rickettsiales bacterium
ATAAATTTAAATAACCCATATCCTCAATTAAATTTTGATACAAACGAATATAATGATTTATTAGTATTTTCTCATTCTTTCAGAATGGCAGGCAAGCCAAATTAGAAATTGGAAGATCAGTACATCGCACCAATCGAACTTTTCGAGTTCCGCCTCAATATCCGGCGCGAACCCACCATGTGCCGTGGCATTGGCTTCTTCGCCTTGTTGTTTCAGATAGTCGCCGTCTCCCGTCGTCGTGAAATTTCGACGATCTGACACCGGATCAAACCACATCGAGCAGAGATCGGAAACGCAGGTCTCATGACCGTTCGCCGTCAGTGCCGCAATCGCCGCCTCTGTCAGCGCCCCGTTGAAACTCTTCGGCTCGTGATGGGCATGAACGATGAAGACCTTCATTCGGCCTTACTTCCGCGTCTTCTCCTCTGTCGGGCCGCCCGCTTCCCTCCAGGCGGGCATGCCACCGGTCAACTGCGCGATGTTTGCGATTCCCATATCCTTGAGTGCCTTGGCAGAAAGTGCGGAGCGTGGGTTACCGTTGCAAAAAAGGACGTATGTCTTGTCTACCTCCCCGTAGATATCGCGGAAATACGGGCTTTCCGGATCGAACCAGAATTCGATCATGCCGCGCGGCGCGTGGTGAGACCCGGTGATGGTATCGCTCTTCTCGATCTCGCGAATATCGCGGACATCGACGAAGACCAGCTCGCCCCCATCCTTGCGCGCCAGGGCATCCTCAGCGCTGATCGTCTCGACCTCGCTGAGGGCCTGTTCGGCCATTTTCATAATACCCATTGCGCTATTCCTCCTTCAAGAATCCGTATTGATACTGCCGCTCGGCGATGCGCCAACCGTCTTCGGTGCGGCGGAATTTATCCTTGTACTCGACGAGGGAGCGCGGGGCCACATTGCCGGAAGGCACACCCTCCACCGGATCGTCCTGACGGAATACCATGGCATAGGAATTCCCCACGGCATTATCCGCATCAATCACGTCGACGATTTGATTGGTCGAACAATGGCGCGCCAAGCGGTTTCTCGGGTAGACCTTGATCCACTCAAGGATTTCCGCCCGCCCGTTCATCTCCGGATGCGCCGCTGGATTGTAATAGGCGTCCTTCGAAAATAAGGCGGCGAAGGCCTCCGGGTTTAAATGATCCACGTGCTGGCAGTAGAGCAGCATCAGCTTGCGGCATTCATGCTCGATCAACATCCGTTCCATGGCGTCCATTTCGATCTCCTTTTGTCTTCAGTCTACTCTGCCGTCATTCCCGCGCAGGCGGGAATCTAGTCCGGTCGCAAGAAGGTCTGAATTCCCGCCTGCGCGGGAATGACGGCGGTGTTTATACACTACCCCCAACTTTCGGGCCGTAATGTTTTCAACGCATTCCAATCCGGCGTCGGCTTACCTTCCGGGTCGAGCGGCTGAATGACGATTTGCGTCGCCCCTGCATCGACATGCGCCTGCAGGCCGCGACGAATCGTGTCCTCGCTGCCCCACAGCACCATTGAATCCAGGAACCGCTCATTACCACCGCCCTCAAGCTCGCTTTCGCTGAAGCCGATACGCAGCCAGTTGTTACGGTAATTCGGCATCGCCAAATAGCGGGCCATGTTCTGGGCTGCGGCGGCGCGCGCCACGCTTTCATCCTCAGTGAAGCAAATCTTCTGCTCGACGCAGAGCCACTTATCGGGGCCCATGATTTCTTTCGCCATTGCCGTGTGCTCCGGCGTCACGCAATAGGGCAACGAGCCCTCAGTCATGTCGCGGGACAGTTCCAGCATCTTCGGGCCAAGTGCCGCCAGCACCAGGTTTCGCGAGGACGCCTTCAAATCTACCTTGGCATCCGCCATGTCCTCTAAATAGGCTCGCATGGTCGTGACAGGCTTGCCGTATTCATGCCCGCGCTTGCCGGAGACCAGCGGAATGTGAGAAACGCCGAGGCCGAGGCAGAACCGGTCTCCGTAGAGCGCGTTCAGCGCATTGTGACCCGCCATCGCGGTGAAAGGGTCGCGGGCATAGATATTAGCGATGCCACTCGCGACTTTCAGCTTTTCGCTATGCGCCAACAAGAATCCGCCCATGGCGATGGATTCATACGTCGTCGATTCCGGGTACCAGAGCGTGTCATAGCCAAGTTCCTCGACACCGCGCGCCAACTCCACCAACTGCTTCCAGCCCAACGCATTGGTCGATACCCAAGCGCCGATCTTTCCCATTTCCATAACTATTCTCCTGACGACAAAACTATTTTCACTAAGGTTGGTCGTATAAGGCCGATGACGAGCGGGATTTAGCCTCCGCCACCGTCTTTCCGGCGGGTGGGGAATCGCGCTATGTTGGTTGGCAATATGACATATCCCTTCAACGAAACGCTCAAGCAGCGCATCCGCACTCATATCCACCAGTTCGACGACCGGCGCGCGCCGGAAGACGGTCTGAAGCACGCCGCCGTCTCCGTGGTCGTCATCGGTCACGGCGATGAAGCCGCCTTTATCCTCACGAAACGCAGTCCGCGCCTGAACGCGCATTCCGGTCAATTCGCCTTGCCGGGCGGGCGGGTCGATGCGGGGGAGACCCCGCTCGAGGCGGCCCTGCGGGAAATGCGGGAGGAGATCAGCGTCTCACTCTCAGCGGACCACCTGCTGGGGACACTCGACGATTATCCGACCCGCTCCGGCTATCGCATCACGCCCTTCGTGTTCTGGGTCGGCGAGGATATCGAGCCCGAGCCCAACCCCGGTGAAGTCGCGACCATCTACAAGGTCCTGCTGCGGGACTTGGCGCATCCGGAGACACCGGAATTCGCCGATATTCCAGAGAGTGACCGGCCACTGATACGGCTCAACATCGTCAACACACAGGTCCACGCGCCAACCGCCGCCGTTATCTATCAATTCCGCGAAGTGGCGATCTTTGGCCGCGACACACGGGTGGAGCACCTAGAACAACCGGTCTGGGCCTGGAGCTAGCGGCTTGTATGCCGTAAAACGCTGCCAAAATTCCAAGGAGAGACAGCGGTGAAATTCGAGAATTCCTTCGACATATCCCTGCCACCTGCCGAAGCATGGCCGGTGTTGATGGACGTGGAGCGCATCACCCCCTGCATGCCGGGGGCGACATTGACCGAACTGGTCGACGACAAGACCTTTAAGGGCACGGTGTCTGTGCGTCTCGGCCCGGTGGCATTGACCTTCGCGGGCGAAGCCTCGTTCGAGGATGTCGATGATACCGAGTATACGGCAAACGTAACGGCGCAAGGGCGCGACCCGAAAGGCCGTGGCGGCGCGAATGCGACAGTCGCTTTCCGATTGGAGCCAAGCGATACCGGCTCCAAGGTCCTGATCGAGACCGACATGACCTTGTCCGGCTCCGTCGCCCAGTACGGACGCGGTGTCGGTATGATCCAATCCGTGGCATCACAGCTTATCGGCCAATTCGCGAAAGCGCTGGAAGAGGAGATTGCGACGGTTAAGTCGCCTGAAGAGGTCGCCGAAACTGAAGTGACGCCGGCAACAGAAGAAGTAGCTCCTGCCGCTGCCTCAGAACCGCAAGCTATCTCTGGGTTATCCCTATTCTTCGCGGCGCTGGCTGGTTGGTTCAAAGGATTGTTCGGCAAATAACACACTCGGTTGTTCCTGCGTAGGCAGGAATCCAGTCCGGTCGTGCAAATTCTGGATCCCTGCCTTCGCGGGTATGACAAAATGAGGGGGCTATACGCGCGCGTCCTGTATCGCCTTCCACACCGCGAAAGGCGTCGCGGGCATCTCAATATGGCGCACACCTAGCGGCTGCAATGCATCAACAATGGCGTTGATTACCGCCGCCGGGGCGCCGGTGGGGCCTGCCTCGCCGACAGATTTAACGCCGGTCGGCGTGCTCAAACAGGGTATCTCCAAGATTTCCGTCGAAAATGACGGCAGATCGTCAGCGCGCGGCATCGCGCAATCCATGAAGGAGCCGGTCAGCAATTGCCCCGACTTTGGATCCTTCACGCTCCACTCCAACAATGCCTGTCCCACACCTTGCGCCACGCCGCCGACCAATTGCCCTTCCACAACCATCGGATTGAGGGCGCGACCCACGTCCTGGGCCATCACGTAGCTCTCCAGGGTGACCGCACCGGTCTCAGGGTCCACCTCGACTTCCACGATATGGCAGCCGTTCGGGTATGTCGGCGCGGTCGGGTCGTAGATATTCTCTGCCTCCAGGCCCCGATCCGCGGGTGCACCACTTTCAACGGCCCGCGCGGCGACCTCATACAGCCCAACAGCGCGGTCGGTACCCGTCACGGTATAGATTGCATTTTCGTAATTAATGTCGGTTTCCAAGACTTCCAGCATTTCCGCCGCAATTTCACGACCCTTTTCGATCAACTCCCCGGCCGCCAAGACCAAGGCGCTGCCGCAGACCGTCATCGAGCGCGACGCCCCCGTTCCCATGCCCCAGGGCGTCTCGTTACTATCTCCTTGTACGATTTCGATATTGTTCATATCGATATCGAGACAATCCGCCAGCATCTGCGCATAAACCGTCTCATGGGATTGCCCATTCGACATGGTCCCGATGCGGATAACGATGCGCCCATCCGGCAGGCAAGACACCACCGCGCGGTCGCCAATCCCGGCTCCACAAGCCTCCAGCAAATTGCCATAACCGAGCCCCCGGAGACGTCCTCGGGCTTCGCTTTCGGCTTTTCGAGCGGCGAACCCGCCGATTTCAGCCATCTTCTCCGCTGTATCCATAATTTCGGCGAAATCGCCGCTATCGAGGGTCGTTCCGATAGCGGTTTTATAAGGCATCGCCGAAGCAGGCACGAGGTTTCGGCGGCGAATCTCAGCAGGTGCGATAACCAACTCCTGCGCGGCCATGTCAAGCAACCGTTCCAGGACAAACGTCACTTCCGGCGCTCCCGCTCCCCGATAGGGGCATGTGGGCATATTATGAGTGTGGATCGCCCGGATATCGTAGTCGACGGCAGGAAAATGATAGACGCTGGTGCCCATGGTACGCCACATATTCGGCGCGGTGGATCCGCGCGGCCCGAGATACGCGCCGAGATCGGCCAGCGCCTGCACCCGGTACCCCTGTATCCTACCCTCCGCATCAAACGCCATCTCGGCATCCGCTGACTGACCGCGGCCTTGATAGTCGGCCAAGAACACTTCACTCCGGCTCGCCAACCAGCGCACAGGCCGGTTCAGCTTTTTCGCGGCCCACAGGACCAAAGCTTGTTCCGGATAGAGCGGGTTCTTCGCACCGAAACCACCGCCCACATCCTTCACAACCGCGCGCACACGGTCTTCCGGCAGATGGAATATGTCGCGCGCCAACGCCCGCGCCACAGTTTGGGGCTTACCTGCCGCCGCATGCAAGGTATATCGCGCCTCGACTGCATCCCAGAGTCCGATATACCCTCGTGTTTCCAGCGGGTTCTGAACCAATCTCCTATTTTCAGATGAAAGTCGGAATACATGCGCCGCACCCTCGATGGCCCGCGCTGTCGCGTCCGCATCGCCAACTCGAAAACCAAAACACTCGTTACCGGGCGATTGCGCCCATAGTTGTTGCGAATTCGGAACAAATGCGTCACGGACTTCCATCAGCGCATCGAGAGGCTCGTAGTCAACTGCTACAGCTTCCGCCCCATCGAGAGCCTGTCCGGCCGTCTCCGCGACGACGATGGCGAGTGCTTGGCCGAGATAAAGCGCGGTCCCGTGCGCCAAGACCGGCTGCGGCTGTCCGATCGAGGGATCGCCTAACGGTGGTTCGGTCGCCACGCCGGGGGGCCGGCGCTCCCACGGCAACCCACCGAGGCCGTCCGCCACCGCATCAGCGCCGGTCCAAACGCCGAGCACGCCCGGCAACGCCAAAGCGGCAGAGGTTTCAATTCCAAGAATGCGCACGTGGGGATAAAGCGAACGCACAACGGCCATATGGGTCATGCCGTCAAAGCATAGATCGGCGATGTATTGCCCTTTGCCCGTCAGCAAGCGGGCATCTTCGACCCGGCGAATGGGTTTGCCGACGAAGCCGTCGACTTTTGTTGTAAAACCGGAAAGGTTTTCCACCATACCCGAATCCCTACCCGTCATTCCCGCGAAGGCGGGAATCCAGTCCAATCGCACGAAAGTCTGGATTCCCGCCTTCGCAGGAATGACGGTTGAGGTGAAGAGAACAAAACGGTGCGCCTAACCTTTACCCTCAGAGACCCCGCCATGGGCTTCGGACCAGGCCTTGGGATCGTTGAAGTATTTCTCGACCTCGCCGAGCGTTGCGGTATCGAAGAGGTTTTCCTCCTTGGCGACCCGCAGCACATCCCACCAGGTCGCCAGATGATGCATGGTTACCCCGGCCTCCTTCAGGATTTCCGGGCCATCCGGGAATATATCGTAGTAGAAAATCACGAAAACATGGTCGACGCTGGCGCCCGCGTCACGCAGCGCATTGCAGAAATTCACCTTGCTGCGACCGTCTGTCGTCATGTCCTCGACCAATAGGATACGCTGGCCTTCCTCGACCACCCCTTCGATCTGCGCGTTACGCCCGAAGCCTTTGGGCTGTTTGCGCACATATTGCATCGGCAGCATCATGCGCTCGGCGATCCAAGCGGCAAAGGGAATGCCAGCCGTCTCACCGCCAGCGACCGCGTCGAAGCGCTCGAACCCAGCGTTCTTCAGGATTTTTGAGACGCCGAACTCCATCAGGGTTTCGCGCACTCGAGGGAAGGAAATCAGGCGACGGCAATCGAGGTAGACCGGGCTCGCCCATCCGGAGGTGAGAGTGAACGGGTTGTCGGCGTTGAAGTTTACCGCGCCCACTTCGACCAGCATTTTTGCGGTCACATCCGCCATCGTCCGTTCGTCGGGAAAAGCGCCTCGCATCGCCATGGACGGTTCCTCTCGTTCTGTCCTTAATCCATCCTCAGCCTATAGGCCGATTCGGCCCCGCTCGCCAAGACCTCACCGCTAAAACCGCTTATACCTTGGCAAGCTCGAAGGTCGATGGCGCGAACAGGTCTTCCGCCGTAAGCAGCCTGGCCGTCAGCCCCTGATCGAAGGAATAGCGGCACATGGCCTCGATCTCGGCGGCATTCGCCTTCACACCATATGGCCAGAAATCGTCACCCATCAGCGCCTTCGCCGCCTCAAATTCGTCGACCGGCCACGGCAATGTGGTGAACAAATGCCCAACCTTCGCCAGGTTCAGATAACAAACCTGCTTCGCGTCGATGAAGGCATTCAGCACGTTGACCGGCAACCACGGATGCTGCTCGACGAGGCTGCGGCGGATGCCGACGATATGCATGATCGGGAACAGCCCGAATTTCTTGTAATAGGCCTCCTCCGCGCTGCGGTAGTCGGGGAAGAGGCGATCAACCTTATCGTTCCGCCCGAAGCACGATGGCGCGCGCGCACTCATTATCGCGTCGATCTCGCCGGTATCCAACATCTCCGAGAGTGTGCGATCACGAGGGATCGTCTCCAGGTGCACCCCATCAGGAAGCACCAGATTAAGGTTTGGAATTTTCCCTCCTTCCTCGAGCCCGCCATCCCGCCAGCTCACGTCGCTCGGGAGGACGCCGTATTCGTCCTCCAACATACCGCGCACCCAAAGCGCCGCCGTCATCTGGTATTCCGGCACACCCACGACCTTGCCCTTCAAATCCTCCGGCCGCTCAATCCCCTTATCGGTGCGGATATAGACCGAGGAATGCCGAAACATCCGCGAGAGAAACGCCGGTATTCCCACATAGGGGCTGCCGTCCTTGGACACCTGATTCATATAGCTCGACATGGATAGCTCGGTGATGTCGAATTCCTGGAACTTAAAGGCCCGGTGGAACGCTTCTTCAGGCGACATCGCCGTCGGCACGATATCGCAGCCAGAAACTCGAACCTTCTCCTCAAAGATCGCCCGCGTACGGTCGTAATCTACACAAGAAAGACTGAGCGTGAGACGAGCCATGCCGAGGTACTCCGGGGTAGTGGCGGTGCTGGGCAGGGATTTAGCTCTGCCATGGATTACGGACAGGTTGACTAGCTTTATTCCCTATCACTGGATATCAGGTTTCAGTATTCACATGCCGATACGATCGATCACTCTCCGGTGGCGTTAATCATCCAGTACGTGAGCGGCAAACCCAGCCCCCACCTCAGTATAGATGTTGAACACGGTGTTCGCGCCGGCTTCCATTAACGCGTCCGCTTCGTCCTGGAATTTCGCCGTTGCCGCCACTTTGCCGGTAAAGCCTGCCCTCTTGAGCTGCGCCAAGACCGCGAGGTCAGTGTTCAAGTTCGGTAGGGCGAGCATGACAAGCTCAATCGTGTGGGTCGCCTGCATCCGGTCCCAGAAGTCGGCATCGCCCGGGTCGCCGACCAGCACATTGCGGCCCGTATCACGTTGATTGCGAACGGTCCGGGGATCGATATCGACCCCGACGACGGCCTTTCCATATACTTCGCGCATCCGGTCGTAGGTTCCAGTGCCGATCCCGCCCATGCCGATGATCGCGACCTTCGCCCCTTGGATGTCGAAGGATTGGTCATCCGGCAATCGTTCCGTGCGTTGCAGGCGCGCCCAGAACGCTCTTCGCGCCGAATAGATTACGGGCGTTAACGCATTCAAACAGGCCGCCACAGCGAAAGAGAGCGACATCGCGATTGCGAGCACGATCAGCCACTCGGTCCCAAGCCAGCCGTTCGCCACACCGATCGCGGCGACGATGAGCCCGAATTCGCTGAAATTCGTCAGATTTAACGACGCATAGAACGTTGTGCGGGCGCGCAATTTGAATGCCGCCAGCAAGCCGAAGAAGAGTGCCGATTTAAGCAGCATGAGCGGCGTAATCAGCGCGGCGACCAAGAACGTCCCAACACTCGGTGGGCCGGAAAGGCCGATCGACAGGAAAAACCCCAAAAGGCACAGATCCTTAAAGCCGAGCATGTTCTTCGACAACTCGTCCGCCTTGACGTGACTGGCCATCATGACGCCCACGACCAGCGCGCCGAGGTCCCCCTTAAGGCCCACGAGCTCGAAGATTTCGGCCCCGCCTAGCGCCAGTAGAAATCCATAGAGCACCAATAGCTCGCCGTGGCCGATTCGCAGCAGGATCATATGCAACACGGGACGCAACGGCAGGAGCAGGATGATGGAGAGTGCCCAGAGCGACGGAACTTTCCCGACCGAGATCGCCAAAAAGACGACCGCCGCCAAGTCCTGCATTATCAGGATGCCGATAGCGATCCTTCCATGCAGGGAGGCCATCTCGCCTCTCTCCTCCAAGGTTTTAACTGCGAAGACCGTGCTCGAAAAACTGAGGCCGAAGGCAATCAGCATGGATTGCCCGAAGTCGAGCCCAGCGACAAAGGTTGCCCCCAACAGCGCCAATCCGTATATCGCGAAACCGAAGAGCCCAACGACGACGCACATGTGAATGCCCGCAACCGCCCAGACCTGCGGTCGGCCGAGCGTTGCCAGGTTCAGCTTCAGCCCAACGATGAACAGCAACAGCGTAATGCCGAGATCCGATAGTTTCTCAAGTGTCTCACCACCCTCAATGCCTTGCGCATTCAGCAAAAACCCGGCCGCGAGGAACCCTACTAGCGGCGGCAGTCCAACAACGCGGCAGAGCAACCCCAAGACGAACGCCACAGCGATCCAAACGACGTCACCTAATGCTATGGCGATCCATTCAAAATCCATAGCCCAATGACACCCATTTCAAGTGCGGAATCAAGGTCGGGAGATAAAAACTCGGAAATAAACATCGAGAGGAAAAGTGCATTCGGGCGAAAACCTCGATCGTGAAGAGCAAAATTGAGTGTTTGGGCGGGTTGAGAGAAGATGGACCACAACCCGTTCGGCAATTTCAAGGAATACACCATGACCGAAAAGCCCAGCCAATACGTCTCACGCTGTTCGGAGGCCAAGACCATTAGCGTCAAGTCGATCGAGGGGAAGGCGACTTATGGCGGCGAATTGCGGGCAAAACCGCTGATCATGGGCGAGCATATGACTTTCTTGGAGATTCAGTACACCAAAGGCGTCGGCGCGCCGCTGCACACCCATGCTCACGAATCCCTCGTCTATGTGGTGCGCGGCAAGATCAAGACGACTATCGGCGACGACGACTTCATCCTGGAACCAGGCGATGCGTGCCTTCATCCGGTGGGGGTTCCGCATACGGTCGAAGCACTGGAAGACTCGACCATGCTCGAGATCAAATCACCCGCCCCGGATATAGCGAAATTCTTCGATTGGTGAATGGGCTATTCCGCTCATGCAGGATATTGCCTAAAAATGCAACAACACGGATGACAATCCCCGCGCCAGCGATTACATAGCCGCCATGGCCATGTTCCCCTATTCACTCGCCCGCACATTCCTGCATCTGTTCGAGCCGGAAGACGCGCATGGGCTCGCTATCAAAGCTTTGAAATCCGGCCTCGTTGGCAGCGACGGGGTGGTAGACGACCCGGTTCTGGCACAGTCGTTATGGGGGCTCGACTTTCCCAATCCGCTCGGCCTCGCGGCCGGGTTCGACAAGGACGCGGAAGTGCCAGACGCGATGCTAAAGGTGGGCTTCGGCTTCGTCGAAGCGGGTACCGTCACACCGAAACCACAACCGGGCAATCCACGCCCGCGCCTCTTTCGCCTTACCGAGGACGAAGCGGCGATCAACCGTTTTGGTTTCAACAGCGGTGGGCTGGAGGCTTACGCAGCGAGGATTGAAGCGCGCCACGGGCGGCCTGGTATCTTTGGCGCCAATGTTGGCAAAAACAAGACGACCGAGAAGGCGGAGGTCGATTACATCGCCGGGATCGAGCGGGTGTGTGCGTTCTGCGATTATATCGTGGTCAATATCTCGTCCCCCAATACGGAAGGCCTACGCGCGTTGCAGGCGCGCCAAAGCCTCGAAACGCTGCTCGGCACGTCCATAGAAGCGCGGGCCCGCAGCGCGCCCAACCCGGATAAGCTGCCGCCGCTGTTGGTGAAGGTCGCGCCGGACTTAGACCTTGGTGAAATGCAGGATATTGCCGACGTGGTCGTTGCCTCCAGAATTGATGGATTGATCATCGGCAACACCACCATCGACCGGCCCGCCGGTTTGAAGAGTGATGAAAAGTCGCAAGCGGGCGGACTCTCGGGCCGTCCTTTGATGGAGAAATCGACCAACTGCCTCGCCGGGTTCTATCGCCTGACCGAAGGCAAGATACCGCTGATAGGATGTGGTGGTGTGTCATCGGGCAACGACGCCTATGCCAAGATCAGAGCAGGCGCATCACTCGTGCAGGTATACACCGCCCTGGTTTTCCACGGACCGCCGCTTGTCGGGCGAATCAAGCGGGAGCTGATGGCGCTGCTGAAAGCGGACGGATACGAGAGCGTCGCGGCGGCTGTAGGCGCGGACCTCCGTTAAAGAGCTCCCGTACTTCTCGCAAAGGCGGGATTCCAGCTCGATCCGATCTACATTCTGTATGCCCGCCTTCGCGAGAATGACGAAAGGACCAACCCCATGACCGACAAATCGAAACGCCTGAAAGCCCTTTTCGAGGCTTCTGAGATCCTCATTCTGCCGGCGTCTTCGACGGCTAAAGTGTGCGGCTGATGGAGCAGATGGGGTTCGCCACAGCTTCCGTTTCCGGCACGGGCATCTCCGAACCCCATCTCGGCTGGGCCGACAAGGACGTCATGTCCTTCAAGGATAATTTAGAGGCCTGCCGCACGCTTGCCGCCTTTAAGGACCTGCCGCTGATGGCGGACGGTGACACCGGCTTCGGCAATGCAGTCGGCGTCTATTTTACTGTCCAAGCGTCAGAGGACGCTGGTCTCTCCTCCTTGATGTTCGAAGACCAAGTCTGGCCAAAACGCTGTGGTCATATGGCCGGTAAGGCGGTCAACCCAGCGGCGGAAATGGTGCAGAAGGTCAAGGCGGTGGCGGATGGGCGCCGCGACGACGATTTCATCACTCGCGCGCGCACGGACGCGGCCAGGCCACTCGGCATCGACGAGGCCATCGACCGTCTCAACCTTTACGCGGAAGCGGGAGCCGATATCCTGTTCGCCGACGCGCTGCTGACGGTAGAAGATATCGAGAAGTCCGCGCGCAACGTGCCTAAACCGCTCATCGTGAATATGGGCCTTGGCATCCGGTCACGCCCGACAACGCCGCTGATCCACCCAAAACGCCTGCAGGAAATGGCTGTAAATTGCGTATGCTGCCCGCGCTTGCTGACCACGGCAACGGGCAAAGGCATGATGAACGCTATGGCCGCGTTCAACGACATGCTGTTGGGAGACGAGCCGATCGATCGCCCGGACGTGTTGGTGAGCTTCAACAAGTTGAACACGCTAACCAGTTTTAGTGTGTTGGACCAAATAGACCCGAAATATTCATTTGCTGAAACCATCGGCCACGCGGCGGAATGATCCGCGGGCTGCTCATCGTGGCAACTTTGATGTGGCCGGGCCTCGCGAATGCGGAGCCCCCACCTGGCCCGGACGCCTTCTCTAAACCGCTGGCGAATCTCTCGGATCGCGATCGAGCCACGGTGCATCTTGGCAATTCGCTGTTCCGCAAAAGCTGGCGGGTGGCGCCAAGCGAAACAACGGCCTCCGACGGATTGGGCCCGCTCTATAACGCCCGCTCTTGTGCAGATTGCCATTTTCGCGACGGAAGGGGGCGGCCACCAAACGGTCCCGATGATCGCGCGCTATCGCTTATCCTTCGGCTGGCGAAACCGGACCCGGTCTATGGCGGGCAAATCCAAAACCAGGCAGTCCCCGGGCAGGCGCCGGAAGCCCGAGTTACGGTGCGCTATGAAGAGCATTCCGTGATCTTGACCGGCGGAGAGGTGGTTCGCCTGCGCCGCCCCGAATATCGCCTCTCGAACCTCGGTTATGGTCCAATTGCGCCCGGCACTGCGCTTAGTCCGCGCCTAGCCCCTGGGGTCTTTGGTCTCGGCCTGCTGGAAGCTATCGCGGAGGGCGATATCCGCGCCGGCGCAGATCCCGACGACCTGGATGGCAATGGCATTTCCGGAAGAGCGAACAACGTCCGAAGTGCCGCGCTCGGGAAAACCACACTCGGGCGATTCGGTTGGAAAGCGGGGCAAGTGACGATTGCCGATCAGAATGCGGCCGCCCTGTCTAACGACATCGGAATCGCCAATTCCCTGGCCCCGGCATTGTGGGGAGACTGCACAGCGCTGCAATCCGCCTGCCGCGCCGCGCCGCACGGCGATAGCGAGCACCACGGCGGATTGGAAGTCTCGTCGAAAGTGATGCGTCACCTGGCGTTTTATCTACAAGGTTTAGCCCCGCCGCCTGCCCGAGACCGAGACCTCGCCGAAGGGCGCCAACTGTTTCGGAAGACCGGCTGTGCCGCGTGTCACCGGGAACATTTCGTCACGGGCGAAACTCATCCATTGGCATCGCTTCGGGGACAGACTATCCGCCCTTTCACCGACCTATTGTTGCACGATATGGGCGACGGCCTCGCGGACGGCATGCGAGAGGGAGAAGCCAATGAGTGGGAATGGCGCACGGCACCGCTTTGGGGCATTGGTCTGACAAAGATCGTGAGCGGCCATACTTATTTCCTCCATGACGGCCGAGCACGAAATCTGACGGAAGCCATTTTGTGGCATGGTGGCGAGGCGCAAGCGGCTCGCGATACGTTCGCCAAACTCGATAAATCGGACCGCGCGGCCATCCTCGCATTCTTGAACGCCCTTTAGTGGATTCTGGACCCGGCCCGGCGACGCCCCATCTTCTCCATGATGACCGTGTTGACCGAATTAAAAGTAGCGCAAATCGGCAGTGGCCTCGCGGCCGCCGTCTGCGGCCGCCTATTTAAAGATGTTGGCGCGGATGTTGTCTGTCTCGGTCCGGCGATAGATTCCTCGCTCGCACAACACTTAAACGGCAATAAAACAGTGGCGGAAAGTGTAGCAGATGACGTTAAGATAATTGTCATCGAGGGTGCTCCGTCCGCTCTGAAGGCGGAAGGATGGGATGCCGCTTCGTTACGACCGCGCTTTCCGGACGCGGCGCTGGTCTATATCTCACCTTACGGCCAAACCGGTCCCGACGCTAACAAACCAGCCACGGACCTAACGCTATTTTGCGCCAGTGCCATCGCACGCTGCCTAACAGGTCAAGTCGACGATCTATCAGAGCCGCCGATCCGTCCGGTGGGCGAACAATCAGCGTTCATCGGCGGCCTTGCCGCCGCCTGCGCCGGGATACACGCGGTCTTGAAAGGCGGGCCTACGGTGGTCGACGTCTCAATCCAGGAAGCGCTGGCCACACTTTCCATGACCGAATTAACCAAAGCTGGGCTCGGCGGCGGAGGATGGGCGCGCCAACGCCTCGCTGACGGAAATGGCGCCACCGTCTGTATTCTGCCTGCAAGTGACGGATATGCGGCCATTTCCCCCCGCGAGGACCATCAATGGATTGCCTGGCTGGAAGCAATGGGGTCGCCGGACTGGGGAGCGGACCCCCGTTTCGCCACGAAACCGGACCGCGTGCGAAATTGGGAGGCTTTGCACGTATTAATGTCTGAATGGAGCTGTAATTTTGATAAACAATCCATCGCGGATCTAGCGCAAACTGCCCATGTCCCGAGCTTCCCGCTTAAAGAGCCGGGAGAACAACTGGGTTCTGCGCAGCTAGAGCACCGACATTCTATTCGAATTAGCAATGACCAGCACAACCCTATCAAATCCATCGCTAATCCCTTTGGACTATCTATTTCTCAAGGCAATTCGACCGGGCAGGAAACCGGCGATTGCGGATTACCGCTCAAAGGCGTCCGGGTTCTTGATTTCAGCTGGGTGATTGCCGGGCCAACCACGACCCGTTACCTCGCGGCCATGGGGGCGGAAGTCATCAAGGTCGAAGCGCCCGGGCGTGGCGATCCGGGTCGAGGATCAGAGCTACATACGGTTTTAGGACAGGCGAAGCAGGGTATTGTTCTGAATTTGAAACAAAATGACGGCCGCGCCATAGCCCGCGAATTAGCGGCGAAATCCGATATCTTGATCGAAAATTTCGCGACCGGGGTCATGGATCGGCTTGGCCTCGGCGCTAAGGATCTTCAGACAGCTAATCCGGATCTGATTTATATCTCAGCCTCAGGTATGGGACGTAGTGGGCCGGAGGCCAAGGCAGTCGCCTATGGCACGCTATTACAATGTTATTCCGGATTTGCGGGATTGAATCGCCATCTGGAGAGTGCACCCCGGGTTGGCATGGCGTGGCTCGATCCTATGTGCGGATTAAAGCTCGCCTTTATCGCGGCAGCTTCTTTATGGCATCGAAACAACAAAGGGGGCAGCACCCGTGTCGACTTCTCCATGGTCGAAGCAATGCTGTGGACCATGTCGGAACCTTTGATCGCCGCTCAGAGCGGAACTCCGCCCCAACCAAAGGGTAATCATTCGACACAATTCACCCCCCACGGCGTCTACCGGTGCGTCGGGGAAGATGATTGGATCGGCATTGCCGTCGAGGATGATGCGCAATGGCAGGCCCTTTGCGCCACTGTGCCAGAACTCGGTCCCTTATCTGCTCTGGCCGAGCCAGAGAGACGGGAGCGACATTCTGAGATCGACAAACTAATTACTGTTTTTATAGCGAAACTATTGCCATCGGATGGTGCCCAAACATTCACGGCAGCAGACATACCCGCCGCCGCCGTGATGACGACCGCCAAACTAGTCAACGACCCCCATCTCCGGGCTCGAGGGTTTTGGGACCGCCACGAGAGCGGTGTCTTGCCGGGCCTTCCATGGCAATCTGACTTCGGCCGTGAGATCGGCCCAGCTCCTGCCCTCGGCGAGCACACCGATCACATTCTGGAGCGCGTTTTGGGCCTAAGCGCGGCGGAGATTGCCGCGCTTAGGGACGCTGGAGCCTTTGGATAGCCTCAATATTCGCCGCTACGATAGGCCTCGTCCAACCGCTCTGCTTCCTCCTCACTCAATTCCGGCCACGGCTCTCCGCGCTTACGCAGGGCACCTGTGAAATTAGGCGGACGCTTTTCGTTAAACGCCTGCCGGCCTTCCTCACCGTCCATGGTCGTCTGGATCAACATTGAATTGATGATGTTTTGAATGTGCCAAGCCTGATCCGTCGGCAAGTCACCGAACCGCACCACAAATTCTTTCATCATGCGCACCGCGACAGGCGGCAAGGAGACGATATGTCGGGCCATTTCCTCCGCACGCGCCATAACCTGATCATGCGGTACAACCTCGTTCACCAAACCTATGCGAAGGGCTTCCGCCGCATCGAAGGGCTCGTCCGTCAGCAGTATTTTCATTGCGTCACTGTATCGAAGCTGCTGCGCCAATAAGCTGGCGCCCGGCCCATTGCCAAGCCAACCTTGAGTCAACAAGGCAAACTTAAAGCGCGCATTTTCGGCGCTGGCGATACGAATATCCGTCGAGGAAAGCAGCAAATAGAGCCCGGCACCCGCGGCCCAGCCGTTGACCGCAGCGATGACCGGCTTCCACACGCGGGGATAATGATCGCCCATCCGTCCATCGACCCCGGTGGTTTGTCCGTGAACCGTGCCCGCCAAGGGCCAGTAGACCTTTTTCGTACGCAAATACTCACGATCCTCCGCCGTCAGATCGGGCCGTGGAGTTAGGTTATGACCACCGCAAAAGTGTTTGTCACCCTTGCCTGTCACGATAGCGCAACGAATTGCGCGATCTTCCCACAAATCTATCCAGGCCTCGGAGATTGCGTCCGAGGTCGGCTTATCCAAGATATTCGCTTTCTCGGGATTATTGAGCGTGATGTACGCCACGCCATCATGCTTTTCGTAATCGATCGGCACCGCGTTCCTCCATCTATTGATAAAATTTTACGACGGTTATCCACTACCCTTCATCAAGATAGGTCGATTGTCGAAGTTTCCGCCCTCAACCGGCGTCATAAGAGGTAGCCCAGCAGCCAGGGGGGACTAAGTTTCTATCTATAAGGGACACAACAGGCTGCAGGTGGGACGAATGGCGCTCAGAACGGTCTCTCTCGACGACAAATACGAAGGTCGCGACGGAAAGGTTTACATCACAGGCACGCAGGCATTGGTCCGAGCCGCCATGATGCAGCATTTGCGGGATGAATCCGATGGGTTGAAGACGGGTTGCTTCATTTCGGGATATCGCGGCTCGCCGATGCACAATCTGGACAAGGAATTGTGGGCCGGGAAGCGCTTTCTGCCGGAATTTGACATCCATTTCTTGCCCTCCATCAACGAAGACCTGGCGGCGACCGCAATTTGGGGCACGCAACAGGCCGGCATGTTTGGTGACGGCAATTACGACGGCGTCTTCTCCATGTGGTATGGCAAGGGCCCCGGCCTCGACCGCAGTATCGACGCCATTCGCCACGCCCATCAAGCTGGCTCGGCGCAACATGGCGGCGTGCTGTGTATCGTCGGAGATGATCACGCCCTCACCTCGACTGATTCACCAGCAGCCCATGAAACGCTTTTCGCGGATATGTTAATGCCGGTGCTCTACCCTGCCAACGTCCAGGAAATTGTCGATTATTCGCTATATGGCTGGGCAATGTCGCGCTTTGCCGGGTGTTGGGTCGGCTTTAAGCTGATTCCCGACACAGTCGACGCGGCCGCGCCCATCGACGGCAATCCGTCGCGCCCGGCCATCGTGCGTCCCAATGACGTGACGATGCCACCGGACGGATTGAACATCCGCTTCCCAGACAGTTGGAAAGATCAGGAACCCCGCAGCCATATATACAAAATGCCGGCCGCCATCGCGTTTGCGCGTGCCAATGGTATCAATCGGATCACCCATGGCAGTCCCAAACCCCGCTACGGCATCATCGCTAGCGGCAAGGCCTGGACCGATGCAAGACAAGCGCTCGCGGAACTCGGTCTCGATGGTGAGATGGGAGCAGGTCTCGGCATCACCATGTTGAAGATGGGCATGCCCTGGCCTGCTGACCAAGAGCAGTTGCGCGAATTCGCCGATGGATTGGAAGAAGTCTTCGTCGTCGAGGAAAAACACCACCTGATCGAGCAGCAATTAAAGAATGCGCTCTACGATCTGCCGGATGGGAGACGCCCCCGCATCATTGGCCAACATGACGAGACGGGTGCGCGCATTCTGCCGGTTTTCCCAGAATACACGCCGGAGGATGTAACGCGCGTTCTCGCCAAACGGGTCGCGCATTTCCACACCAGCGACCGGATCGACGCCCGCCTGCGCTTCCTAGATGCGCGCGCCGCCGCTGATGCCAAGCGCGAGGAGATGAGCGTCACCCGCCTGCCCTATTTCTGTTCCGGATGTCCGCACAACACTTCCACCCGCGTGCCAGAAGGTAGCCGCGGGGTCGGCGGGGTCGGTTGCCATTTCATGTCGACCTATATGGACCGCAATGTCCTGACCCATTGCCATATGGGTGGCGAGGGCTTGAACTGGGTCGGACAGGAAAAATTCGTCTCGACGGAGCACGTCTTCCAGAACCTCGGCGACGGCACCTATTTCCATTCCGGTATCTTGGCGATCCGTGCCTGCGTTGCGGCGGAAAGCAACATCACTTTCAAAATTCTTTTCAACGACGCAGTGGCGATGACTGGCGGCCAGCCCATCGACGGGACGCTCACGCCGATGGCCATCGCTGCTCAGGTCGCGGCGGAGGGGGTCGAGCATATCGTCGTCGTCACCGACGAGCCGGATAAATACCCACTCGGCGCATTCGCGAAAGACATCAAGGTCGAACATCGCCAGGGGCTCGACAGGGTTCAACGGCAAATGCGCGAGATCAAAGGCGTCAGTGTGATCATCTACGACCAGACATGCGCTGCGGAAAAGCGCCGCCGCCGCAAGCGCGGCACGCTGATCGACCCGCCGCGCCGTATGCTGATCAACGACTTAGTCTGTGAAGGTTGCGGCGACTGTAACGAGAAATCGAACTGCCTCTCGGTTGTCCCACTCGACACAACGTTCGGGCGCAAGCGGCAGATCGACCAATCCGCCTGCAACAAGGATTTTTCCTGCGCGGATGGCTTCTGCCCAAGCTTCGTCAGCGTCGTGGGTGGTGAAATGAAACGCACGGCGGCAACCACCGCCGTACCGGCTCATCTGACGCATTTACAGGAGCCCACCCGGCCCAGTTTCAACGGCGGGCGGACCTACAGCGTCCTCGTGGCCGGAGTTGGCGGCACCGGTGTCGTCACCATCGGCGCTCTGCTGACGATGGCAACGCACATGGAAGGCAACGTCTTCTCCACAGTGGATCAGTTCGGCATGGCGCAAAAAGGCGGCGCGGTGACCAGCCACATCCGCCTTGCGGCCAGCGAAGACGATATTACCGCCGTTAAATTAAACGTCGGTGCGGCCGATCTGGTGCTCGGTTGCGATAGCCTCGTGACCGGCGGCGATATCGCCCTCTCTGTCATGTCACCGGAGAAGACGCAGGTCATCGTCAATGGCCACGAGCAAATCACCGGTCACTTCACGCGGAACCCGGATCTCAAATTCCCGACCGGCGAAATTGCCGACAGAATGACCGAGGCGGCGGGCCGGAAGAATATCGACCAAATCGAAGCAACGAAACTGGCAACGCGCCTACTCGGTGATTCCATCGCCACCAACCTATTCATGCTGGGATACGCTTATCAGCGGGGATTGATCCCGGTCAGTAAGGAAGCCATTGAGAAGGCTATCGAGCTGAACGGCATAGCAATCGACATGAACAAATCCGCCTTCGCTTGGGGCCGCCGTGCCGTCGTGGACATGGATGCGGTTCGACAAGCGGCTGAGGCCACAGCGGTCGAGCGCGACATGCCGGTCACCGTCGATGAGATCGTCGCCCATCGTAGCCGCGAGCTGTCGGCTTATCAGAACGACGCCTATGCGCAGCGATACACATCCCTTGTCGAGCGAGTACGGAAGGCAGAAGCCGATAAAGCGCCGGGCATGACGGGTCTGGCAGAAGCGGTTGCTCGCTACGCCTACAAGCTGATGGCCTATAAGGATGAGTACGAAGTAGCCCGCCTCTATAGCGACGGGCGCTTCGAGCATCAGTTGCACAACGCCTTCCAGGGTGATTTCGAACTAAAGTTCCATTTGGCCCCACCGATCCTCACCAAACTTAATCCGGAGACTGGCCTGCGCGACAAACGGACTTACGGGTCGTGGATTTTCAGTGCCATGCGCATCCTGGCGAAGCTTAAAACCCTACGTGGCACGCCGTTTGATTTTTGCGGTTGGAGCGGCGAGCGACGCATGGAGCGCAAACTCGCCACCGATTACGGAACAACGATGCTCGAGATTGCCAAGGGCCTCAACCACGACAATCATGCCCTGGCCCTTCAAATCGCCAACGTACCAGAGCGCATTCGCGGCTACGGCCACGTAAAGGAAAAACATCTGGAGCTCGCTCTTGGCGAACGCGAGTCACTGCTGAAGACCTGGCGTTCACCGGTAACAATTGCTCCTGCTGCAGCCGAATAAGTTTTTAGAACTTTTCTTGATTCGTCACAATTTATGTGCCCCCGCAAGCGGTAGAGGGAATTCTAACGAGCTGCTCGGTGACGTCCCCTCTCACGCTTGCGAGGAAGGGCTAGGGTGGGGGACCTTTGCAATTTAGCCCTTCCCCTGTCCCATCGACTTTGCAGCACCTGCCAACTCCCGTACCGCGTCCATGTCGGGCTCGAATCCTAGGCCCGGCGCTTCCGGGAGATCGAGCCAACCGTCTTTCGGCTCCGGCAGCCCCGTCAAGAACGCCTTGCAGCATTCAACGGACACGTGGTGGTACTCGACCATTCCGCCATTCATAACACCTGCGTGCAGATGCATGTTGTGGAACGGGAAGGCGCCGCCGTTATCAATGGGCATGTTGAAGGCGTGGGCCATACCGGCAACCTTCTGTATTTGCGTGTAGCCGCCGCCGATCACCACGTTTGGCTGCAGGACATCGACCGCGCGCTCGGTGATGAAATCGCGGAAACGGTAGGCGAGCGTCTCGGTCTGTCCAGCCGCGACAGGCACCTTAGTCCGTGTCCGCATCTCCGCCATTTGGGCCACGTTGTTGTGGGTGATCGGCTCCTCGAAGAAGGCGATGTCGTATTCCTCGATCCAATTGGCGAGCTTCACCGCGTGATATTGGTCGAGGCTGCAATTGGCGTCGATGAAAAGCTCTGCGTCCTCACTCGCCGCTTCCCGCACGTTGCGCACGCG
>CAJWTF010000058.1 GCA_913046825.1 uncultured Rickettsiales bacterium
AACCTTTTGGAACGCTCCAGCGACACCGGCGAGATTGCGAAGGCCGTGCGTTTCATTCTCGGCTCGCGTATGTACAACGGGCAGATCATTGTCGTCGATGGCGGCCAAACTTTGTTGCGGCTTCCGCGCGATGTGGCCTTTCTTGACGAGTAGAGCTTGGGAGCGAAACGTGCAGCAAAAAATATTTCTTCGCGACTACGAAGTGATTGCTTCCATCGGTATTCACGAATTCGAGCGGCAAAATCCGCAACGTATCATCATTGACGTCTCGTTGGATTTGTCGGGCGACTTGGCAACCGATACAGCCGAAGATCGGATCGAGACGGTGCTGGATTACGACTTTTTGCGCGAGCGGATTCGCGAAATTGTCGACGGGCGCCACTTCAATCTTCAAGAAACCTTATGCGCGGAGATCTTGGAGATTTGCCTGCGGCCCGAGCGTGTCGTGGGTGCCCGGGTGTCAACCCGGAAGCCGGATGTATATCCCGACTGCGACAGCGTAGGTGTTGAAATGGAGAGCCGAAAGACGGCGGCTTAAAAATAAGAGAGAGGGAGGGCGTCATGCCTTATGCGGTAACGGACGATAATGTGAAGCTCTACTATGAAGAGGCGGGCGAAGGCACGCCGATCCTTTTCATTCATGAATTCGCAGACGACTTGCGGACCTGGGAGCCGCAATTCAGCTATTTCTCCCGCAACTATCGTTGCATCGCCTATAACGCCCGGGGATATCCGCCTTCCGACGTGCCGGAGAATTCGAGCTCATATAGTCAGTTGCGTGCGGCCGAAGATGCCCGCGACGTGCTCAGGCATCTCGGTATTGAAAAAGCCCATATTATCGGTCTCTCGATGGGTGGCTTTGCGTCCTTGCATTTTGGTCTGAATTTCCCCGAGATGGCGTATTCGCTCGTGGTGGCCGGCTGTGGATATGGCGCTGGTGGTGACCGCGATCAATGGCGGAAAGAGACCGCTGAGATTGCGCAAAGATTTCTCGATTTGGGGATGGAAGGCGTTAGCAAGTTTTATGCGTATGGCCCGACCCGCGTGCAATTCGAAAACAAAGATCCCCGTGGATTTGCCGAATTCGTGAAGCGCTTCAACGAGCACTCGCCCCTTGGCTGCGCCAACACCTTTCTCGGCGTGCAAGGCGAACGCCCGTCGCTCTATGACCTACAAGACGGGATGAAGGCGATGACGGTGCCGACATACATCATGACCGGTGATGAGGATGAGCCGTGCCTCGATCCGAATCTGATGATGAAACGGACAATTCCTGCGTCCTGGTTGGCGGTCATGCCGAACGCCGGTCACGCCATCAATTTGGAAGACCCGGACTTATTCAACGGCTTGATCCAAGCCTTTCTGGTGTCGGTCGATACGGGCAACTTCAAGACACGAGACCCGCGTTCCATTGGCCAGTCGATGTCGGGATTGAAGTAGGCGTCAAACAGGCTTCCAATTATGCGAAGTGCGTTTCAATTGCTCGCGCTGCTGCCGGGCGCGCCTCGATCGCATCGGAAATTGCCGAGACCTTGTCGAATTTTCGGATATCGACTTGGTCGCCGGTAAGCCAACGGGCGACGGTGTAAAGATACATGTCGCAGACGCTGAATGTGTCGCCTAGGACCCACGGCCCCTTCACCAACTCACCTTCGATCAACTCGAAGCACTCAGTCATGGTTTGGGGGACTTTTTGCTTCATGTCCGCGAAGGATGTCTCTTGGTCGGCCCAGCGGTGGCCGCGCCCGCCATGTGCGTGTGCGACGTGAGCAGTGGAACAAAGATAGTTGTTGAAAGATTGGGCTTCCGCAAAGGCGAACGAATCATCTAACGGTGCGAGATTCTTTTCTGGGCACAGTTGGCTGATGTAGACGAGGATCGCGGGCGTTTCCGTGAGAATTCCTCTGTCCGTCACCAATGACGGGACACGACCTTTCGGATTTATTTTTAAATATTCCGGCGCCCTCTGTTCATTGTCGCCGAAGCTGATACGAACCGTCTCGTAATCGAGACCGGATTCCTCAAGTGCGATATGAGAAGCCAAGGCAACGGCGCCCGGTGAGTAAAAGAGTTTCAACATGATCTTCTCCAGCGCGTCGATTGATCCTTAGGCGTCGAGTGCCTGTTCGATATCACTAATTAGATCGATTGGGTCTTCGAGGCCAACGGAAAGCCTTACCATCCCGCCGCTAATGCCGAGCCGCGCGCGTTCTTCTTCGTCGAGTCGCTGATGAGTCGTCGTCGCCGGATGTGTGACGAGGCTTTTTGAATCCCCAAGGTTGTTTGAGATATCCGCAATTTTAAGGGCATTCAGGAATTGGAATGCATTATCTTTACCGCCGTCCAATTCGAATGTTACGACCGTCCCGCCGTCGCGCATCTGTTTCTGCGCCAAGGCGTAGTCGGGATGGGTGGCGAGGCCTGGGTAGAGGACCTTAGAAATATTCGAATGATTGTTCAGGAATACCGCTACTTGATGGGCATTTTGGGAATGCCGTTCGACACGAAGATCAAGTGTCTCCAGACCCTTCAGTAGAATCCATGCGTTGAAGGGACTAAGTGATGGTCCCGTGTGTCGCATGATATTCGATAATTTCTCTTCGACGATTTCCGTCGGTCCCAAAATCGCGCCACCGAGACTGCGGCCTTGCCCATCGATATGCTTTGTCGCGGAATAGATAACGACGTCGGCGCCGAGGGAGAGCGGTTTTTGAACCACCGGTGACGCTAGAGCGTTGTCGACGACGAGTTTGCCTCCCGCTGCGTGTGTGAGTTCCGCTACGCGTGCGATATCGATGATTTCGAGTGTGGGGTTCGAAGGGCTTTCCAAGAAAGTTACAGTGACGTCGGAGCGGATCGCGGCTTCCCATTGATCGTAATCCGTACCGTCGACAAGATGCGTCGCGACACCGAAGCGTGGTAACAGCTCGTTGATGATATAATGGCAGGAGCCGAAGATAGCCCTGGAGGCGACGACCTTATCGCCCGCTTGAAGCTGGCAAATAAGAGCCGCATGGACGGCTGCCATACCGCTTGCCGTGCCTTTGCAGACTTCGGCACCTTCCAGTAGACGCAGTCGCTCTTCGAAAGCAGTGACGGTTGGATTGCCATAGCGTCCGTAGATGTAACGCTTGTGGTCGCCTTTAAACGCGGCTTCCGCTTCTTCCGCCGTGTCATAGACGAAGCCGGATGTCAGATAGAGCGCTTCGCTTGTCTCTTGATGGGGAGAGCGGTGAAGACCGCCGCGTACTAATGTCGTTTGGGGTTGCCAATCGCTCGAGTATAAATCACGTGATCCGTCCATTGTGACCTCCTACAGGTTGGACGGGCCGGCGTGCTGCAAATAAAAACCCCCAACCAAAGGGGGCCAGGGGTTCTTTGCGAACACTCCGACCTTTTAGCCAATTTTTTTACGTGGCCGCAAGCCGGTCGGGCCAAATCACCACGTTCCCAACTTAACTATATCCGACTCGGAGATGAGTCAACGCGCGTATCCCCTCGTCCTCTCGGGGATGCTGACTAGGTCAATAGGAGGATCGACACGAAGATATGCATTTAACGTGGAAGGGATGGAAGCGATGAAGATCGATGACGTGACGCTGACTTTGTTTGCCTGGGACGATATTCCCGCGACCAAATACGGTGGTCATACGGCGGAATTCAAAGGGCGCTCGCACCTGGGTCTACTGACAGTAAAGACCGATGACGGTGTTGAGGGCTATGCCTTTCTGGGATCGGCTTCGCGCTCCGCAATTCACGACGCCTCGTCCTTGATCCAGCATCTAAAGCCGGTCGTGATGGGGCAAAACCCGCTCGACCGCGAACGTCTTTGGCACGGACTTTGGCAGTTCAATAGATCGACGACGTTGCGCGCCATTGGCGCGGTCGATATCGCGCTCTGGGATATCGCCGGTAAGGTCGCCAACTTACCGGTTCACCAATTGATGGGCTCTTACCGGTCAAGTGTTCCAGGTTACGCCAGCTCACCCGTACACCAAGATATCGGTGCGTATGTAGAAGAGGCCCAGGAGATTAAAGGAAAGGGATGGACGGCTTACAAGATTCATCCGCCGACCCGATGGGAAGAAGACATCGAGGTCTGTGAAGCTGTGCGAAAAGGTGTCGGGGACGATTACCGCATCATGCTCGATTCCACATGGTCCTATCGCTACGAAGAAGCACTGCGTGTTGGCAGGGCGGCTGAGGAGTTGAACTTCTATTGGTACGAGGACCCGCTTGCGGATGATGACATCCTGAATTATGTGAAGCTGAAAGAGAAATTGGATATTCCGATCATGGCGACGGAATACGCCCCCGGCGGCCACCCTGCCTCTTATGCGCCTTGGATTGTCCATCAAGCGACGGACTTCCTGCGCGGCGATGTCGCGGTAAAGGGTGGGCTTACATCCTGCTTGAAGACGGCGCATATGGCGGAAGGGTTCCGGATGAATTACGAAGTCCATCACGGTGGCAACTCGCACAACAATGTCGCCAACCTGCATATGATTATGGCGATCCGGAATTGTGAATATTTTGAGGTTTTGTTACCGGACGCATCGCAAAAGTACGGATTAGTTCAGGACATTGAAGTCGATGCGAACGGATTAGTCCACGCCCCGAACCGGCCCGGCATCGGGGCGGAGATTGACTTTGACTTGATCAAGGCGAAAACCGTCGAGGTTTTGAGTTAGGATCATTATCTTGGATTTTAAAAGATATGGGTTTCCTGAAAACGTTTTAGCGTTATCCGGGGCCTAGTTATGTAAGAAGTCTCAATAAAACTGGGCCCGGTTCTACTCTAAGCTTCGATTTGGAAAACCGTGAGTGTGTTATCTACCCCTTAGAATTCTTCGCGCGGATGGCATCGCATTTCGCTATGACGCGTTGGGCGCGTAACACCACCGGAACATCGATCATTTTGCCTTCGAGCTCAAACGAACCCCGACCGGCTGCTTCGTTCTCATCCCAGGCATCGACAATTCGCCGGGCAAGATCTTCGTCTTCCTTCGCAGGTGTGAAACCTTCGTTCAGCATTGGAACGATGGCGGGGTGAATGCAGGAAGCACCTTCGAAACCGAACTTGGCCGATTTCCGCACCATGTCGCGATAAGCGTTGTGGTCGGAGTAATCGGCGACGGTTCCAATTATACCATAAGGGAGAATGCCTGCCGCGCGTGCCGCGATGACCGCATGCTGTTTGGGATAAAGCATCGTCTCCGGGGTTGGCTCCATGTGCAGCGACAGCGCAAAATCCTCACCGCCGAGCATGAGCACGACCACGCGCGGATGGGCTTTCGCAATATCCTGCAACTCGAAGAAGGCCTCGGCGGTTTCTACCATCGCCATGAACTTCGTGTGGCCGGATACCATCCCGCGTTCTTCCTCGAGCTCCTCGACCATTTCCGCGAGGAGTTGAATGTGTCCGGCGCTGTTGCATTTCGGCAGAGCCAGGGCAGCGATGCGGGGCGAGATACAGGCCTCGATGTCGGGGATCGCATGGCGTATCGGTTGGTTGATACGCACGACCACATCGGCGCCGTCCTGCGAGACGATTTCCGCCGCCTCCTGTACCAACTTTCGAGCTTCGGCCTTTTGCGAATTCGGCACGCTGTCTTCGAGGTCGAGTTGGATGGCGTCCGCGCCGCGCGTGTGCGCCTTATCCACATATTTTGGGACGTTGGTCGGAACGTAGAGCAAGGAACGCCAAACGGGCAGGTCGGTGCGTTTCGCTATATCGCGGATGGGCATGGTAAGGACTCCTAAATGATGCCACGGGATTTGAGATCGGCGAGGGTATCTGCGTCGATACCTGCCGCGCCGAGGATGTCGTCATTGTCTTGGCCGAGATCGGGTGCCGCGCGTCTGAACGTACCGGGTGTGCCGGAAAGTTTCGGGAAGACGTTGTGCATTGGGACCGTTCCCATTTCCGCGTCTGGCAGATCGACGATAATCTCTCGTTCCTTGAAATGTGGATCCTCGACAATCTGCGAAATATCATAGATCGGCCCGCCGGTGATGCCTTCTCGGCGAAAGACCTCGAGAACTTCGTCCAGCGTGCGTGATCCAATCCATTCGCCGACGATATCGTCTACTTCCGCGCGATTAGCGACACGATTCGCGTTAGTTTTAAATTTCGGATCCGAATTCATGTCGTCCCGCCCGATCACCCGGAACAATCGTTCGGCCATGGTTTGGATTGAGCCGGAGAGGGCGACGTAGCCGCCGTCGTTCGTTGCGTATGCATTGCGGGGCGACGTGGTGTTGGAGCCGCTTCCGGCGCGCTCGGGTATCTCCCCGCTGACTTTGTAGGACGCCGCCTGCGGTCCCAGGATCGAGAAGATCGGCTCCAGTAAGGAGAGATCGATGACTTGCCCCTTGCCGCCGTTCACTTCCTTCTCCCGCAAGGCGATCAGAACGGCCATTGCCCCGTAGAGGCCGGAGATCATATCGGCCAACGCCAACGGGGGCAAAACCGGGACCCGGTCTGGGAATCCGTTCATGGCCGCAAACCCGGACATAGCTTCCACGACAGTTCCGAATCCGCCCTGGCTGCTATAGGGGCCGGTCTGACCGAAACCGGTCACCCGCGCGATCACCAGATTGGGGTTGCGTTCAAGCAAGATTTCAGGGCCGATCCCCATCTCCTCGATGCGTCCCGGCTTCATGTTTTCGATGAAAACGTCCGCTGTCTCTATCAGCCGTAGTAGTAAATCCAATCCTTCGGGTTCACGAAAATTCAGCGAGACGCTTTTCTTGTTACGGCCATAAACTTTCCAGTTCGTCTGCACGCCTTGGACATTCCAAGCGCGCAACGGATCGCCCTTCGGCAGCATTTCCAGCTTTATGACTTCCGCGCCGAAATCCGCGAGCTGCAGCGAGAGCATGTTGCCCGCGACGAGGCGTGTCATATCCAGCACGCGCAAACCTTCAAGTGGGCCTTTCGCGTCTGGGTTGAATGTTTTGCCGGCAAATTCCATATGCGCTCCTTCCGCCCAAAATGGGGGCCTATAACAACCTATTCGCCGCCGCCGCTGGGGCAACGTATGGAGATGGGGCAATCCGAAGTCAGAGTTTTCGCAAATACAAATGGACAAAATGGCAATTATATGTTGGGCGCATTGTCGAAATAATATTGAGGATACAAACATGAGCGATGCACAAGAAATTGAGCAACCTGGCAAGATGGATACGTTGGGCGACAGTAGCGCCGTGGAAGGACTACGATGGCATTGCTGCCTCGGATGGAGGAATTGCCGGAGCCAGTTATCGCTTTTGCCCGCATGAAAGGTTGGAGCCGCCCCGCCGATTTGATCCAACAATACCGCGATCTGGGGACAATGGTAGGGACGGACTAAGTTCGTATTCCGGAGGAAGGGACGACACCGCTGGAGATTGAAGCATTTTGGTCCCGCCTGGGACGGCCCGCCACGACAGACGGATATAATGTAAATATGTCGTTACTCGCGGAACATATGCATTAGCTTCTTAATTTTGGGAGGGAGAAGATATTCATAAACAACAAGCAGGTGTCGGGACATCACATCCAGACGGATGTTAAGTTCCTGACTTTCATTCGAAATCAGGGTGAGAAAATTCGACGCTTCCAATATACGGCGATCGATGACGCGATGAGGCTCAGGGCACTCAGAATCTTCCTTAAACTCACGCAAGCTCACGCGATCTACTTCGTTGATCATGTCATCGAGAAGTTCCCGTTTCGGATCAAGGAAATCCGCTCCGACAATGGGCACGAATTCCAGGCCAAAAATTCACGGGCATGTCTAGTATAAAGGCATCCGTCACACCTGTATCAAACGCGGAACGCCACAATTGACTAGTCAGGTCGAGAGATCACACCGCTCGGACAACCAGGAGTTCTATCAGCTTCTTGACTACAAGAATGGTGTCGATCTCGAAGCAAAGCTAGATGAATGGGAGCGCTTTTATAACTTCCACAGACCACACTGGCCTTAAACGGAAAAACACGTCACGAAGCACTCAGGAAAAACTATAATCAATCTACAAACTGTTCCATGAGTAACGGCAGCTTACAAGTCCGCTAAATCACGCACGCCAGAACTTAAAGTTCGAGGTGCACCTAAACTTGATTCACGACGCCGCCGTTCACTTGCAGCATCTGCCCATTTATAAAACCACCGTTATCCGACACCAAAAGAGCTACCAAGGCGGCAAGATCGTCAGGCGTACCCAAGCGACCAGTCGGGTTGTTCTGGAGAAGACCTTGAAAGCGCGGCGTCGAGACGTCCACATCGACATCCGGAAATGTGCCCGGAGAAATGATGTTCGTGGTGACGCCTTGGCGCCCAAACTCTCGCGACAACGACTTGGTCAGCCCCCACATCGCATGTTTCGAGACACTGACCGCTGATTTATTGCCATTTCCTTGCTGCGCGTTCATGCCGGTAAAGTTGACGATCCGTCCCCAGTTCTTGTCGATCATACCGGGAAGGCACGCCCGAGCGAGATGGAAGGCCGCATAGAAATTGATGTCCATTATCCGACGCCATTCTTCCTCGGTGATTGACAGGAAATCACCGTCCGGCCGGGTAGCAGCATTATTGATCAGAACATCGACGCTACCGAACCGGTCAATCGCTGATGCGGCCATCACCCGAACCCCATCGCGATCACCGATATCACACATCTCGATCATCGCTTCGGCACCGAGGCCTCGGACCCTCGCCGCTACGTCCTCACAGGCGTCGCGGTCTCGCGATCCGTTGAGGATGATATTCAACCCGGACTCTGCCAGGTGGAGTGCTATACCTTTGCCTATATTTTTGCCCGATCCCGTAATAAGGGCGGTTCGCGTTGCTTGCGCCATATCTAACCTCTCCCCGGATTTGTTTTTTGCAGCGGGCCTATCCATCCACTGTGACCGACGGGTAATTATACTTTCCAGCCCTATCTATACAGAGAACGGGGCAAAAAATACCGCGCCACACTCAATGCCTATGAAGAAAGTACGGGGAAGCGATATGCAGTCAATCGAAGGAAAAATTGCCTGGGTGACCGGGGGCGGGACGGGCATCGGAAGGGCGGGTGCGATGGCTCTCGCAAAAGCGGGGGCAAAGGTGATCTTATCAGGCCGCCGCGTCGCGCAATTGGAAGCGGTAGCGAGCCGCATCGCCGATGCTAGCGGTAGCGTCGAAATTGAGGCGCTTGATATCGTCGACTCCAACGCGGTCGACGCCGCCGTCGGGAGAATTATCGAGAAGCATGGCCACTTGGATTTTCTTATCAACAGTGCGGGCCTCAATCTTCCGAACCGGCGATGGCGCGATATTACCAATGAAGCATGGAACACGATTATCGACGTTGATTTAAACGGTGCCTTTAATGTTTCTCATGCTGCCCTCAAGGTAATGCGCAAACAACGCGATGGTTTGATCGTCAACGTATCCTCGATGGCGAGCCAGCGTGTCGGCGGCGTTTCCGGCATCGCCTATACGTCGGCGAAACACGCGCTCAACGCGATGAGCGAAAGCATCAATCATGAGAACTGTCACTTAGGCATTCGTGCCTGCGCATTGTGCCCCGGCGAAGTCGCGACAGAGATTCTCGATTTGCGCCCGGCACCACCGAGCGCCGAGGAACGCGCCCGCATGGTTCAAGAAGAAGACGTCGGCGCCACGATATTGTTCATCGCGCAAATGCCACCGCATGTGTGTCTAAATGAAATTCATATAACGCCTACTTGGAACCGCAGCTATATCGGCGCCAGCGACCGCACGATCCCGCGCGACGACTAGATGTAAAGTTATTAGAAAGGAAATTCACATGTTCAAAATTGATAGAATCGACCATTTCGTCATGCGTGTCTCCGATCTAGAGGCTACCTGCGCCTTTTATTCCACGGCACTGGGCATGGAGGTCATTACGTTCGGGGGGAGCACCATCGGTCGGGACGGCATCACGCGCAAAGCACTGAGGTTCGGCCAACATAAAATCAACTTACATCCTGATGACACGGACTGGTACCGGGCGAAAGATGCGAGATGCGGTGGTGAGGATTTTTGCCTGATCACCGAAACACCGATGGTTGATGTCGTCGCTCACCTGGAAGCCTGCGGTGTGGAGATCGAAACCACACCCTCCGACCGCAGCGGAGCATTGGGGCCCATCCATTCAGTCTATTTCCGCGACCCCGACGGTAATTTGGTTGAAGTTTCCAACTACCTGTAGGCCGCTTTGCTTATTAAGCGCCGAGCCCGTCGAGGAAATTCCGCAGCGTTTCGTTGAACACTTCAGGCTGTTCGACATTCGGGAAATGCCCAGCTTCCTGCAGCACTTCCATTTGAGCACCGGCAATTCCGTCCTTGTACATTTGCATGCGCGCGGGTGGGGTTGAAGAATCTTGAGCACCAGCGAGCACCAAGGTTGGCGTTCGGATTTCACCGAGCCTATCATCGTAATTCATACCGAATATCGCTTCATAGGCGCGTGCCTGACCGAAAGCGGTAGTCTCTCCAATAATGCGACGCAACAGTGCCATCTGCTCGGGATTCGCAGCCTCATCCGGATCGTGCAGCAAACGAGTCAGCATTGCATCGGTTTGCTCGGCAAGAGTGGTCCTATTGTCGGCACCGGAAGCCCGCATCGCCGCAATACTTCCGTGTGCCCTGACGATACCTTCCTCGGGCAACGCCCCTTGAGAGGCCATAAACGTAAGACTGGAGAGACGACCTGCATGGCCGAATGCCAGCGCCAACCCCGCCATAGCCCCGAGCGAACTGCCAACGAAATGTGTCCGCGCGCAGCCGATAGAATCCATTAAGCCAACGACATCATCGCCAAGATCTTCCATGGAAAATGGCCCGCCATTGGGATCGGTGCGACCGTGCCCGCGGAGGTCCAGTCGGAGAACGCGGTATGTCTCCCGGAACGCGTTGACTTGCGGATCGAAACTGCGCAAATCCAGCGATAATGCGTGCGCGAAGGTAATCACCGGCGCCGCATCCGGGCCGTCCAAGGTATAATGTATCGGAACGCCGTTGACGATCCGCATCTTGCCGGAAGAAAGCATCAAAGATTTTCCTCACAAAGACGGCAGGAAGACGCCCTTACCGGTTTTCTGTTGGTCGAATAATTGGTAGGCCTCTTCCGCCTGATCCAATTGCCATTTATGGGTGAAAAGGCTGTCGATATCGATCCTCCGATCCGAAACGAAACGCGCACAATCGGCCTGACCTACCTTCGAGAATGTCCAATGACCGATGAGCGTAATCTGCCGGTGAATCAGGTCTGGTAACAATTCCAGCGTAACTTCGCCGCCAATCCCGACCAGGCACGCCCTGCCCCATGCCCGGGTACTGCGGACCGCTGCGCGTCGCGCGTCCGATGACGAGGTCGCATCTAGCGCCTTGTCCGCGCCCTCGCCGTGGGTCAAATCCTTGATCGCTTGAACCGGATCGTCCGCGGACGGGTCGATGACGACATCCGCACCCCGATCCAGCGCCATCTGCCGGCGCTCCGGCGAAATGTCTGCTGCGATTACCCTGGCCCCCATGGCAACAGCCAATTGCGTTGCCGATAGACCGACCGGACCTTGGCCGAAGACAACAATGGTCTCGTCACCTTCAAGCTCAAGCCGCTTTAGCGCGCCATAGGCCGTACCGGTCCCGCAGGAAATCGCCGCCCCGCTTCAAAGGATATGTCTTCCGGCAATCCCACTAATGTATGTGCCGGTACGCTCATATACTGGGCATGCGCACCATGGCCGCCCGAGCCAAACACGACGGCACCATCGAGACACATTTGCGACCAACCCGTCTGACAATGCCGGCACACCCCGCAGCCGTCGTAGTGATGATCCATCACCCGGGCGCCGACTTTCGCCTCACGCTCGGAAACCGCGGAGCCAACTTCGACAACGACGCCGCACGGCTCATGCCCGCCGATGACAGATCCCGAGACCCGGCTGACACCTGACGTGACACCGCCTGGTTTGTACTCCCGGCGATAGGGGCCAAGATCGGTCCCACACATGCCGGACGCCTTGATCTCCAGAATGACGTCACGGGGCCCCGGCATCGGGTCGGGGAATTCCTGGAGCTCCAGTTTCCGATCGCCCAAAAACACAATGCCTTTCATCTTAGCTCTCCCACCATCCAGTAAAATTTATTTCGGTAATATGTTCTTTGGCACTTCGCGATAGGGACGACCGGTATCGAAGCGCTTCTCCTTCGGCATCTTGAGGACGCGTTCGGAGATGATATTCTTCTGAATTTCGTCCGTACCTCCCGCGATTGAGATGGCGGGGGTCGAAATCAGAATTTCCGCGATGACGCCCCCAAGCGGGCTGTCCACACCGGTCAACATCGCGTCCGCGCCACTGAGCATCGTATGAACCTTGTTCGCAGCCCGCGCGACTTCACTCGCCGCCAGTTTACCGAGGGAGCCTTCGGGGCCGGGAGAGCGGCCTTGCTCCTGCGATGCCCGGGCGCGCTTCGCCAACCAATCGGCGGACTTCGCTAATGTCATCAATTTCGCTACTTCCTGCCGCACCACCGGGTCGCTAACGCGGCCCGTCTCCCGAGCCCGGTCGAGGACCAAATCAACGCGGCCCGAGCGTTGCGGGTACCAGGTATAAGGGGCCATCGCGGTTTTGATCTCCGCCGCCTCTTCTTGAAAGATCGGCTCGTCCCGTGGCGTCGGTTCTACCTTTCGTCGATTGGAATCCGCGTTCCGACGTTCATGCATGAGCGTCGTCGTTGCGATATTCCAACCATCGCCTTCGTTCTCTAACAGGTATTCGGGTGGCACTTCCGCATCAGTCATAAACACCTGATTGAATGACGCGTGGTCGTTCATTTGCCGCAACGGGACGACGTCGACACCAGGCTGGCGCATATCGATCAAGAAATAACTGAGGCCGTTATGCTTGGGCACATCCAAATCGGTGCGGGCGAGCAGAAGACCGTAATCCGCAAGATGCGCGCTGGTGGTCCACACCTTCTGGCCATTGACAACGTACTTGTTCCCCTTGCGCTCAGCGCGGGTCATGGCGCCGGCCAAATCGGATCCGTTACCCGGCTCACTAAACAATTGGCACCAAACGTCCTCGCCCGTCAGGCTTCGCCGCAAGAATTTCTCCCGCAGCATATCCGTCCCGTGTGACAGGATCGTTGACCCCGCGAGGGTCGCGGCCCCATTCCTAGCCACGGTGATCGCGTCGACCCGCTTGAATTCCCCATCAACGACTCTCGCGAAGCCCATCGGCAAGTCCCGCCCGAACCATTCTTTCGGCCATTGCGGCATGCCCCATCCGGAGTCGACCAAGATATTCCGCCATTCGAGGAGGTTTCCGTTCGGGTCCCAGTATTCCTCGAGCCAGCCACGGATTTCCGCTTTGACGGACTCTTCGCTAAGTTCGCTCATACATTTTGCTCCTAGGAGCCCTCACGTAATGCTGCCCAAATGCGTTGCGGCGTCGCCGGCATATCGATATGCGTGAGCCCGGTCTCGCGTGCCAAAACGTCGACAATGGCGTTCATGACCGACGGCATCGAGCCGGAACAACCTGCTTCGCCACACCCTTTCGCTCCAAGCGGATTGGTCGTCGCCGGGACCGGATGGGAGCCGAAATTGAACTCTGGTAAATCCGCCGCACGCGGCATCGCGTAATCCATGAAGGAACCGGTGATCAGCTGGCCTTGCTCATCGTAGAGTGTGTCTTCCATTAACGCTTGGCCCAAGCCCTGGGTAATACCGCCGTGAACCTGTCCCTCGACAAGCATAGGGTTCACAAGCGTCCCGAAGTCATCGACGATGTGATAGCGATCGACTTTCACTTCGCCAGTCTCCGGTGTGATTTCGACCTCGACGATATGACATCCGTTCGGAAATGCCGATGGTGGGGGGTCTTCCGCAAGTTCCGCATCCAGCGTCTGCGGAACGCCTCCGGGTAGTCCGTCACATACATGTTCCGCCAGCTCCAAGATCGAAACCGTCCGGTCGGTACCAACAACGGCGAAAAGACCATTTTCGAATTCAATGTCGACTGGTGCGGCTTCCAAGACATGGGCAGCGATTTCCCTACCATTCTCGATCACCTTTTCCGCGGTGTGCAGCATGATGGTGCCCCCGGAAATCATCGTCTTCGAACCGCCGGTTCCTTGCCCGGCGATCAGCTCGTCGCTATCACCTTGTATCAACCGGAACCGGTCGAGGGGAATGTTGAGCTTTGACCCGACGACCTGCGCGAAGGCGACGGCGTGTCCTTGGCCGTAATCAAGCGAGCCGGAAACCATCGTTACAGTTCCGTCTTCCTCGAAGCGAATGCGCCCCATCTCACGCGCCGGCGCACCGGTCGCCTCGAGATACGTCGCAATGCCGAGACCCCGCAGCAGTCCCTTTTCAGCAGAAGCCTGTCGGCGCGCTTCGAACCCATCCCAGTCGGCGGCGGCAAGCGCGTCATCCATCACGGCCGGAAAATCTCCACTGTCATACGTCATCCCGAGGACCGTTGTGTGGGGAATCTCGTCGGGGCGCAACATATTGCGCCGCCGCAACTCAACCCGGTCGATGCCCATCTCACGTGCCGCTGTATCCATCAGCCGTTCCATGTAATAGACGGCTTCGGGCCGCCCGGCACCGCGATAGGCCCCAATCGGGGTCGTGTTCGTAAAAACACCGTAGGAGCACGCATGCAAGAGCGGCAGACGATAGACACCAGGAAAATTCCGCTGGACGTTGTTGGTGTACATATGCGGGCCAACGGCGCTGAAATATGCGCCCGCATTCCCGTAACTGATGAGACGAGCCGCCAGGACGTTCCCCTCCGCGTCGAAGGCTAACGAGCCTTCGGCCCAACCGTCACGCCCATGCTGGTCAGAGAGGAAACTATCGCTCCGCTCATCGCACCATTTCACCGCTCGTCCGAGCTGCCGGGCTGCGACCAGAACCGGTGCGTATTCAGGATATGGCGCGGATTTCATACCGAACGATCCGCCGACCCGGTATGTGCGAATGCGCAGATTCTCGCGCGGAATGTTCATTATCGATTCAGAGAGTTCGGTCGTAAAGCCGAAGACGCCCTGAGTTGGCACATGCAGCGTATATCGCTGACTCTCTTCATCGTATTCGGCGACCGCGGCGCGTGGTTCCATCGGTGCGATGACCACCCGGTTGTTGCGAAACGTCAATTGCGTGACGTGATGCGCGGCGGCAAAAATACGGTCAGCTTCCGCTTCATCGCCGATCTCCCAATCCAGCGCCCGGTTCGCCGGTGCGGCGTCGTGCAATTGCGCCATGCCGTCGCGCAGAGCCTCGCGGGCATCCGTCACCGCCGGGAGCACCTCTAAATCCAGATCGATCAGTTCCGAGGCATCCTTTGCGTCCTCAAGGCTCTCTGCAACAACAACGGCGATCGCCTCTCCCCTATAGCGAACCTTGTCCACCGCCAAATTAGGCCGGTTCGGCTTAATCATGAGTGAGCCGTCTCGGCTCTTAAGATTCAACCGGCAAAACAACGGTTTCACGCCTGCGGCGGTCAGATCGTCCGCAGTCAGCACGCATAGCACGCCGGCCGCAGCGGCCGCGGCGGAAACATCGAGTTTTCGGATGACGCCGTGTGCATATGGCGAGCGAAAGACGTAGGCATAGGCCTGCCCCTCAATGCTTATGTCATCACTGTAAACACCGTCACCACGTAACAGCATGGGGTCTTCAAGCCGGGATACCGGTTGCCCAACGGCAAATTTCTCAAAGGAGGCATCAAGCGAGTTCGCCGCTTCTGACATTAGTACAAGTCCTCGTCTAGTTTTAACCTATACAGGGACTTATTCTTCGAGGGGAAACGCACCAGCTGGCAAAAACCAAACCATCTCTGAAACGATGCTGTAGAACGACGCAATCGGAGAGCAATTTGCGCTTCGACACAGTGCGCCTAAATAAGGATCAGCCGTGCCGTTCGCGTGCCAACTGGGCGCCCTCGGCCATCGCCCGCAGTTTAGCTCGCGCGATATCAAGCGATAGTGGAACCAGCCCACAATCTGGAGCTGCCTGAATTTGATCCGCCGGCAAATACTTAGCCGCCGCCAGCAGTTTACCCGCCACCTGTTCCGGTGTTTCGATCTCGTCGATACCGTTGTCGATACAGCCGAACATAACCGTCTTCGACGGACAGAGACGAAGCAATTCTGGATCGAGCTTGGAGGCCTCAAATTCGAGGGCGAGCTGGTCAATCTTTGACCCTTCGAGCGCCTCGAGGATAACCGGATAGGTATCCATAATCGGACGCGGTACACCAGGCATCGGATAGCTATAACAAATATGCGCCGCCGTTTTGGCCGTATTCACCCCTTCCAGGCAACGATCCAACGCCGTGATACCCCACTCCTTCACCTTGTCCGGATATCGGCTGAAGACTGGCTCGTCAAACTGGATCACCGCAACACCGAGCGCATCAAGCTCGCGGGCTTCTTCGTTCAACGCTGCCGCGACTTCCATCGCCATGGTGGCTTCATCGCCGTAATGTTCGTCGGCCGTGGAATCGACGACTGTCATTGGTCCCGGCATTGTAATCTTCACCGGCAGGTCGGTTTCAGCCAGCATGAATGCGGCATCTTTCTTAAGAATTGAACCCGACCGACGAACCGGGCCGATGCATCGTCCCACTTCCGCCAACCGCCGCTTGTTGCGGGTCCACTTTTTTGCCAATGTCTCGTAGTCGAATCCGTCTAAGCGGGACGTAATGTAAGTGATATAGGAGCTCCGTCGTAGCTCGCCATCGCTGACAACGTCTATGCCAGCGCGAACTTGGTCATGAACCGTCAAACGTGTCGCGTCGTCGCGTGCGCTCTCCAACAAGTCGCCGCTGAAGAGCCAGTCCGCACCCTTACCGTGGACCTGCTTGCCTTCTGCATTAAGCGGCAATTGCTCCATCAGCCAAGCGGGCTTCGGCATTGAGCCAACAACGGTTGTAACAAAGGCTTTCGGCATTTTGGTTCTTCCCTTATTCCAATTCAAAAATCGACGAGCCTATATTCAATTTGAAGGGCGTAGATCATAGATGGAGAATGGGTCTCTAATCATCGCAAATCTAAATTTTAGACGAGATTCTCATTCATCATGGGTTGAATATGGTATCACACTTTTACCCACCGAGCCACCACGGCATCTCGACGTACGATTGCAATAGGCCTGACGGGTATCTGAGGCTCAGGAAATGCGACATGATACCCAGAAAGGCTACGCCGGAGATACCAAGGATAGCATTCCGCACGTGGTGATGATCGGCGTGCCAAGTGATGAAGGCGTATATGAAGAGCGCGCAGCCAAAAGGAAAGCCAACAAGGGCCACGAACCCCAACATCGCGATAACCCAGCCAAGGAAATAATATTCACTGCGTTCCGTCTGACACATTAATTCATTGTCGTGCAACACCGCAGCCGGCTTTACGGCGCGCAACATGGTTACAATTAGCGGGACGGCTAGGGCAAGCGTGACGACCGAAACGACCATTGGGAATATTTTACCCATTATGTGATATTGAAAGCTGCTGAATAAAGCAAAAACCGCGAACCCTGCCATCACAATCGCGAAGATAAGCTGGGGCGACTTACGCTGCACGCCATTGGGTCCGGCTTCTTCGTATGACTTGCCTGCGTTTGGCGAAAAACGCCACGCCATGTAGACCGAGGCGACTGTTAGAAGTAATAGGGCGATGACTATAGGACGCTCAAAGAAGCTCCAACCGTATACTTGGCTGGCCTGGTAAATTTTCGGTTCGAGCCGCGGAGCAAGAAAATATCCAATCAATAGAGCAGGTCTTGACCATCCAAACCTCTTCATGAATATACCGAGCGTCCCCATTGCCAGTAATGCTATCAAGTCACTCCAATCGCGTGTCGCCTGAAAGGCGGCAAAGAAGATTAACATGATCATGAATGGTGCTAATAAGGAATATCGAATAGTGGTCAGTTTCGCGACGTGATTTGCTATACCCAGACAAACCAATGCTCCTAAAACATTCGCCAGAGCCAATGACCAAATCATAACGAAGGTCAGATCTAAATGTTCTGTCACCATGCTAAGACCGGGTTCGACACCCACCAGAACAAACCCTCCCAACAGAATCGCCATGCTACCGGAACCCGGTATACCGAAAAGTAGTGTCGGGATTAGCGCGCCACCTTCTTTTGCATTATTGGCTGATTCTGGGGCGAGAACACCACGAATATCTCCGTTGCCAAACTCACCACGGTCTTTAGTTGTCTGGATCACATGTCCGTAAGCGATCCAATCGACTACTGACCCTCCTAGGCCTGGGAGTGCACCAACAATACATCCTATAACTGAACATCGAATGACAATCCATTTGTGGCGGATTGCGTCCTTCAACCCCTGCAGCCAGCCGTGGCCCAATTTTCCGGTCTCTGAAATTGATGAATTCCGCCTTAGAAGGTCAATAATCTCTGGCAGGGCAAACATACCTAATCCAACAATGACAATCGGAATGCCATCGCTCAAATAACCTGTATCAAAGGTCATCCGAAATTCACCCGTCGCTGGTGCCGCACCTATACTACCGACCAATAATCCAACACCGCAGGTTGCCAATCCTTTCAGGGCACTTGTACCGGTCAACATGCCAATCATGCTCAAGGCCAAAATTATTAGTAGAAGTTGCTCACCGAATCCCATCGCTAGGATAATGGGTCGAGCTGCAAAGACGGCACCCGTCAAAATTATCGCTCCAAAGATGCCCCCAAATAGGGAAGCCGAAAATGCAGCCCCAAGTGCGCGCGCACCTTCACCGCGTTTTGCCATGGGGAAACCATCCACAACTGTAGCCTGTGAACCTGCAGTGCCAGGTATGCCCATTAATATCGAAGGAAAAGTGTCTGATGTAACAGTTGGGGCCAAAAGCCCAATCATCATGGATAATGCGTGTGATTCATCCATTCCGAAAACGAATGGCAAGACTATTGACAGGCCGGCAATACCACCGAGACCAGGCAAAATTCCGACCAAAAGCCCAAGAATTGTGCCTAATGCCAAGAAAAATAAATGTGCTGGCGTAAACATATCAGCCAGCGCCTGAAAGAAAATTTCGATCATGTCTTATCGCCTATACAGGCAATTAATGGATAAAAAAAATAAAGGACGGCACCCGGAAAAATTACCGAATGCCGCCCGATTTATTTCGCAGTCGCTGCTATTTAATTTCTATGTCGTAACGTTCCTTAACGTATTTAGCGAGCCACTTCTTAGCATTCGGCGGAATTTGCGTCGCCTTGTCACGAATTCCAAAAGCTTCATCCCCAATTGTTTGGGTAAATGGTCCAAAAATCTTAGCGCGCTTAGCCTTAAAGTCAGCGTCTTGCATCATCTTGCGAGCAGCATTGCGATAGGCCTCCACAACATCTTTCGATGTGCCTGCCGGCAAATTCCAAGACTTTGACATCGTAACACTCATGGCGTGCAAAGAGACAAAGGCGTCATAAGCGTCTCCGGAAGGCTCCTTACCGTGAACCGCTTTATAGGTTTCATAAAAAGTAGGAACGTTCGGCCAAACAGGGTCACGAACAAATTTTCCATCTTTTTCTACACCGTATGTGTAGAGTGGAACGGCAATTCCATCTTGATGCAATTTTTTACGATTATTTTTATATGACAACGTGTTGTCAAAATTTACAGTAAATTCCCCACGTTCGAATGCAAGAGCCATTGGGCCATTGCCCTTCATGCCCCAAACGTCTTTCGTCTCTACTCCCAGAAGGCTCAATCCAACCCGCAAACTCAGGCCCATAGACCTCGGCGTTTTACCACCAAAGACCAGCTTATCCTTTGGAAAACTGCGAATTTTTTCAATTTTCCCCTTAGGGTCTGAAATACCCTGCGTTCCCAAATCCTTTCTCACGTAAAGCATTGTGCCACGCGGCGAAAGAATAATCGGAATGAATTCGTTCAACTTAAATTTCACTCTTGGGTCGCCTAACGCAAAATTCGAAATCGTGGATGTAGACAGAGCAAACACCCAAGTTCCGTCATTCTTCGCTTTTTGTGCGAAGTAGTTACCACCCAAAATCCCGCCAGCACCCGATTTATTTTGAACTATGATTTTCGGGTTTCCCGGCAGGTATTTCTGAAAATATGGCACCATGAAACGGGTATAACTATCCGTGCCACCGCCTTCATTAAACGGCACAACGATAGTGATTCGTTCTCCCGAGAAGTCGACTGCGCGCGCTGGTGAATTTAACACCATGGCCACCCCAACCATCAAAATCGGTATGGCAAACAAGCGAGACGGCCAGTTTCCAAATGCCCACTTTTTCATCACAAATCCCTCTTTGGTTTCACTCCATTACCCAGACGCCGGAGCACAATAAAGTACATATATAGAGGGCCGATACTCCCCGCATAGACACGTCGCTAATATATTTTCACGATAGGAATTCATGCAAAAAC
>CAJWTF010000059.1 GCA_913046825.1 uncultured Rickettsiales bacterium
CGCGATTGCGTTTAGTTCCGCACAAAAGTTGTTGATTTAGGGAGTGGTTAAGGAGAAAGCGTGGGCTGAGCAAATACTTTTGGAGGCGCCGACATATGTGTTGGACCTCGGGACGAATGGCCGGGTCGTCTTCCTGATGGGAGAAATCGATCATGGGATCACGAAAAGCCTGGAGGCTTTGATCGATAAGAACCCGGATGTCACGGATATCGTTCTGGAAAGCCGAGGAGGAAATCCGTTTGAGGCACGGGGCGTTGCGCGTGTCATACGGCATCACCGATTAGATACCCATGTTGCTGCTGATTGTTTCTACTCGCCTTTATCGCCGGAGAGACGCGAATGCTTGGTTCCAACGGACCCCTTGGTTCCCATGGCTACGGATTAAAGGGACGCTATCAAGTGCCGTTAGCCAATCTGTTCTATGCAGTGCAGGTTTGCGAACTCACCGATAGGGTCATAGAACTTCTTTAGTTAATCGCAGATTTGGTTGGGCGTATCACCAATGGTGGCTGGTCTTGCTTTATTGCCGTGCGCCGTCGCGGCTTTTGCCGTCTTGGTATTGCAACGGAGTGTGTTGAGCGCCGCGGCTTTGGCTCTCGCAACCGCGTTGTGTTTGTGGGCTTTGGCGATCTTCTCCCCCGTTTTGCCCGACCAATTGGGCCGCGCTGTTTCCGATGCAATCATTCTTGAATTGCTTGTCGGGTTCGTTGTTTTTCCAGGCATTTTGTTTGTCGAGGAGACCAATCGCGCAGGGGGACGAAATGCGCTTGTTCACGCGATCCAATCTCTAAGCTTAGCGCCGCCCCGCGCAGTGATTCTCGTCGCGACTGGGATTGGCGTGATGATGGAGTCGTTGACTGGGTACGGCGTCTCGATGTTCGTCACCGTGCCGCTTCTCTTGCAGATCGTCACTCGTGGAAGAGCCATATTTCTTACCTTAATCGGCATGAGCCTGATGTCTTGGGGCGCCTTATCCATCTCCGCATTGCTTGGCGCCGAACTCGCCGATTTGCCGCCACCTGTGCTGGCCGATGCCATCCTGTATGCCAGCGGGCCGATTGCGGCGGTGCTTCCGTTATTCTGTCTACCTTTTGTGCCAGGGTCGACCTGGAGGGATGTCGTCTACGCGATATTCGCTGGCGCGGTGCTGGTGATGGGGATCGCCTTGGCGTCACGCTGGATCGGAGTGGAAGTAGCTGGTGTTGGTGGGGGCCTGGCGGTGATTGTATTTTGCGTCATGTTCGCATCTTTAAAAGAGGGTTTTGCCGACGCTCTCTCGACACCATCAATTTTGCCCTACGGTCTGCTGATTATCGGCGTCGTTTTACAAAAATTTATCGTCCCACAATTGGCGGTGATAGGTGTCGCACCATCTATTGAAACGGATCGTGTTTCCTTTCAGGTGCTAAGCTCCCCCGGCATTGTGTTGATCCTCGTGACGATTATTTCGATTGCATTGCGGCCATCAAAATCACGGGTGGAGGAGAGTTTTTCGCTTTTGCGTCATGTTGCGAAACGCTCCTGGCCTGCGCTTGCCAGCATTCTGTTGTTCTTGATGGCGGCTCGGTTGTTGGTGGAAATCGGGAGCATTCAGGCACTGGCCGGATTGCTTTCACAACTCGGTCTTTATCCGGCTATCGGCTTGGTCGCCATCCTCGGTGGTATCGGTTCATACGTCACCGGCAGCGGCGTCGCGTCTAACGCGCTCTTTATGGCGAGCGCCGCTGCAACGGGCGAAAGCTTCGATGCCTTGGCCCTGTTCGCCAGCCTTCAACACAGCGCCGCGGCGCATGTTGGCATTGCTTCTTTACCGATCATTGCCATTCTTCTTGCCGCTTTGCCCGACAGGGAAGCCACGGACGAAAGGTCGGCGATGCGGACTGGTATCAGTCTGGCCCTAGTGTGGCTTCTGATCGTGATCGCCAGTGGGGCGGTACAAGTCGCAATTACGCGATAAACCGACTATTGCCAACGACCGATTAGGCGGCCGCAATCGACGTTGGCTTTCCAAGTTCCTTGAGACGTGGATAGACCTCTTTTGCCAAGAGTGTGAGGCTCTTCTTGGTGTCTTCATGGGAGAGATGACCGGCCTGTCCCATGGAGAGCAAATTTCCAAAACCACCGACATGATCGTAGAATTTCTTTAGCTGGTCGTAGACCTGATCAGGCGTCCCGCAGAAGACGATGCCTTTCGCCATCTCCTCATCGAGGTCGGGGACCCAGCCTTCCCGACGAACACCGATCTGCACACCTTTGAGCGCCATCACGTTGGCGTCGATGCTGGCGTAGCCCGGCGGGTTTTTGAAATGCATCGGCAGTTTATTGTGGCTCAGATACCACAGCAGTTGTTGGCCACCCGCACGGCCTTCTTCTTCCGTCTCGCCGACAAAAATGAGACCGCTATAGCCAAGGTTCTCCAGCGGTACTTCATCTCCGTGGCCCGCTTCACGATATGCCTTACGGTAGGCGTTGAAGACGGGCGGGGTCTTTTCGTAACCGCCGAGGAACGTGCCTAGTTTATACCCCTTGCGAGCGATGTCGGTTGCGTTTCCGGTGCTTAGCGCCGTCACCCATATTGGCGGATGCGGCTGCTGGTAGGGGCGCGGCCAGATATTTACCATGCGATGATGGAAGAATTCACCCTCGAAAGTGAATGGGCCGTCGTGGGTGGTCCAGGCTTTTAGGATCAGGTCGTGGGCCTCCCACATGCGCTCAGTCGTGCGCACCGGGTTACTGTTTGCGGGCGCGATCTCGTATGGGACGCTGCGCACGAAGCCGCATTCGAGACGGCCTTTCGACATTACGTCGATCATTGCCATTTCTTCCGCCACTCGGACTGGCTGGCGGCGGTTGGCGACGGGATTACCGAGGATCAAGAGCCGCGCGTTTTTGGTCACGCGCGCCAGTACACCGGTCATGATAGGCGCCGACGGGTCGACGCAAGTTGGTGTCTGGTGATGCTCGTTGATCATGATATCGATCCCAAGCTCATCCGCGTAACACCACTCGTCGATACGGTTCTGATAAAGTTCGTAGCCGATCTCGGGGTCGTAGTAGCGGTTAGGCATCGAGACACGCACGGATTCGTAGTCGTCCTCCGGCGGCAGGTGAGGGTAGGCGGTCTCGCTGAAATGCCATATACGCATGTTAACTCTCCATCCAGTTCGAGAGGGTGTTGGCAAAAACTTCGGCTTGTTCTACATCCGGCGCGTGACCGGCCTCGGCAATTTGCACAAAACTGGCACCAGGAATCAGCGCTGCATAGGCCTTGGCGTAATCCTCGGAGATCAGCCCGTCATACTCACCGCGAATTACCATGGTTGGTATGTCGATCATCTGCAGCCGGTGTTTCAGTTTCGGATTGTGCAGGTAGGGCTCCCACGCGATCAGCGCCATGGTTTGGCGGTTGCGCGCGATGATGGCGAGGTCTTCATCGCTCATTTTGGTGAAGTCGGGATGGAACTTTTTCGGATCGCGGAACAGGCGCTTCTCGAATTCGGCCGGGGTCATCGCGAAGATATCTGGTATATCCAAGGCATCCCGCGAGCCGACCTTGATGCCCGCTGGGCCGATCAGCACAAGACGAGAAAGCCGCGAGGTGTTCTTGGTCGCGAGTTCTGCCCCGACCCAGCCGCCGATAGAAGCGCCGATTAAAGTCGTTTCTTGCAAGTCGAGGCGCTGCATGAATTCCAGATAAATATGGGCGAAATCATCGACTGAGTTTATCCAAGTTGGTAGGCCGGAACGCCCAAAGCCTGGGTGTGAGGGCGCAAAGATGCGGTGCCGTTTGGCGAGGTGCGGCATTGCTGGGTGCATTGGGCGAAAGCCGCCACCAGCGTGCAAGTAGAGGAGCGGCGATCCTTTTCCACCTTCGTGGTATTCGACTTCGACACCGGCGATGCCGATTGTTTTACGCTGGAATATAGCGCCGCTTCCCGCGTCCGGTATGATTAATCACCTTCTCTCCCTTGGCCCGTTTCCAGGCCGCCGTACCTTCCATACATAGGTAATCTGGAGCGGCTCTTTAGCAACGCCGCGCGATGGAGGAAAACATGACTGAACTCACACCACGCCAACAAGAGTTGAAGGCGGAATTTATCAAAAATAGAGGATACTGGGGCAATTTTTGGTCGGACGTTCTGGAGCTCGACAGTGAATTCTTCTCTGCCTACACGAAGTTTTCTTCCGTGCCGGCGAAGAACAATGCGCTGGATCCGAAGGTACGCGAGTTCCTCTATATCGCTATCGACGCCTCTACCACGCATCTCTACATGCCGGGTCTCAAAATACATATACAGAACGCCTTGGCGTTGGGCGCGACACGTGACGAGATTATGGAAGTGCTGGAATTGACGAGCGTGCTCGGTATTCACACCTGCACCCTAGGCGTGCCGATCCTGATGGAAGAGCTGCGCGATATGGGGCGGGGTGACGAAGTCGACAATGTAGAATTTGGCGAATATGAGGAGGGCCTTAAGGCCGAATTCATTAAAGTTCGCGGATATTGGAGTCTGTTCTGGGACGACATGCTGAAGCTCAGCCCGGAATTCTTTGAGGCCTATTTGGAATTCTCCTCGGTGCCCTGGGTCTCCGGCACGTTGGAGCCGAAGATCAAAGAGTTCATCTATATCGCCATCGATACCGCGACGACGCATCTTCATGCGGAAGGGGCCCGCATCCATATCCGCAACGCCTTGAACCACGGTGCCACTAAGGAAGAGATCATGGAGATCTTCCAATGCGTCAGCGTGCTTGGCATGCACGCGCTGACCGAAGGCGGCCCGATGCTGCTGTCGGAAGCGAACAAAGCGGCTGCCGCGGCAGAATAAACACATGTTGTCATCCCGGATGCGTTAGCGAGCCGGGATTATTGCCCGTGTGCTTGTTGAGGGCGTTGATGTTCGAATGTGAGGCTCAGGCCCAAATTCCGGGTTTACTCAGTGGGCGCCCCGGAATGACGGAGGGATTATGGGTCCCGTGTTCGAGGGGAAATCCATGCAGGGTATGATGTATCTCGTGAAGAAGGGCTTATTCCCCGATGGCTCAAAGGTCCTCTATGCGCATCTCGGCGGCGCGCCGGCCCTCAATGGCTAAAGTTATACCTATCGGAACGGCTAGGCGGTTCGCGAACTGGTGATCTCACAGGATGGATAATCACGCCCAACTGGTGCATCTTTCGCACATGGATATTCTCAGCGTATTCGGTATTCGTGGCCGCCCCAAGGAAGTACACCAACTCGAAGACGCGTTGAGTGCGCTCGGGTTGCACCCCAAGAGGGTGCCGGATTCGGTGAAGCTTGCCGCCGTAAAGCTGATGAAGGAAGCGGAAGGTGGTGCGATGGCGGATGCCGAAGCGAGTTGCGCCCATACCGCGCCATTGTTGGTGTATTGCATGCTCGGGGTCGATGACTACACGACGGCGAATGGAATGGGCGATACGGCCGCTGCCGAGGTACGGTTACGCCATGCCATAGAGAGTGGAGAGAGCCTCGATGCGCGCCTCGCGATGCTTACAGTCATCGCCAATGTAGTCCATCCAGAAATCATCGAGGAATTTGATCTTCAGGTCGATTGACTAGATCGTCCGGTATCCCCCGTCCGCCATCACGATCCCGCCGGTCACATACGCCGCCAGGTCCGAGGCCAGGAAAACGGCTGGGCCGACGATGTCTTCTGGTTTACCGGCGCGGCCCAGAGGGGTGTGGTCCATGAAGGTTTGGATTAGCTCCGGATTGTTGGCGCGGGCGTTCTCGTTCAGCGGCGTCTCAATCAGGCCGGGGCCGATGGCGTTGACCCGAACACCGTCCTTACCGAGTTCTGCCGCCAGCGCCTTGGTGAAGCCTAGCACGCCGTGTTTCGAGGTCGTATAGGCCAGCGAATTTGGCGTGCGCACGTGCATGAAAGACTGGATCGAGCCGATATTGATGACCCTACCCTTGGTCGCGCGCAATTGCTCGAGGAAGGCATGGGTGACGTTGAAGACGCCGTTCAGGTTGATCTCGATGATGTCGTCCCAGTCGGTGCGGACGGTGTCCGGGTCGCTGGTGAAGGCATTGCGGCGGTTGATGCCCGCGTTGTTGACGAGGATCGAGATTTTACCGATCTTCTCCTCGATCTGACCCGCGAGGTGGAGGCATTGCTGCCGGTCGGTGACGTCGAGCTTGAAGCTCCAGGCCTCGCCGCCCGTATCGAGGATTTCTTGACCTACCTCACCGGCACCTTCCAGATTGGCGTCCAGAATGACCACATGTGCGCCATGTTCTGCATAGCCTTTCGCGATGGCGCGCCCGATCCCCGAGGCCCCTCCGGTCACGACCGCCAGGTGTCCTTCTAATAATTTGCTCATTTATTGCCTCTATCCCCTTTAATCCTCGGTGTGAATGAACAAAATAACGTCCCATCCCCGGAAGCAAGGGGGAAGAGGGTAATAACCCGCATTTCAGGAGCATCACGGCATGGCGCAGCAAAATTGGACGGTCTATCTCTCGGGCGAAATTCACTCGGATTGGCGCGAGCGGATCAGCGACGGCTCGCAGAGCGCCGGATTGCCGGTGGAGTTCGTCTCACCGGTCACTGACCACGCGTCCTCAGACGATTGCGGGGTGAACATCTTGGGCGAAGAGGACAATCCCTTCTGGAAAGATCACAAAGGTGCGAAGGTGAACGCCATCCGCACCCGCACTCTGATTGAGCGCTCCGACGTCGTCGTCGTGCGCTTTGGCGACAAGTATCGGCAATGGAACGCGGCTTTCGACGCGGGTTTCGCGGCGGCGCTTGGCAAGCCGATCATCACACTGCATGACGAAGCGCTGACCCACGCCTTGAAGGAAGTCGATGGTGCGGCGCAGGCCGTTGCCGAGACGCCGGAGCAGGTCGTGAAAATTCTGAACTACACGATTAACGGGGCGCTTTAAGGCTCCGGCTACGCTTCAAATCACGCACGAAGGCGGCGACGTAATCGTCAGCCGGATTTTTGAGGATTTCGTTCGGAGTGCCCATTTGCGAGATTTCGCCATCCTTTAGGATGGCGATGCGATCGGCGATGCGTATTGCTTCGTCCAGGTCATGGGTGATGAAGACGATGGTTTTCTTGAGGCGGCTTTGCAGGTTGATCAGCTGTCCCTGCATTTCCGAGCGGATTAGCGGATCAAGCGCGGAGAAGGCTTCGTCCATCAATAGAATGTCGGGATCGGTGCAGAGGGCTCTGGCGAGGCCGACCCGTTGCTGCTCGCCACCGGAGAGTTCGGCCGGGTAGCATTCTTCGTATCCGTCGAGCCCGACGGCCTGTAACCACTCTTGCGCCTTTTCTTCGCGGTCTTTCTTCGGTTGCTTTTGTAAGGCCAGCCCGAAGGCGACATTCTGCAACACGGTCCGGTGGGGCAACAACGCAAAACGTTGGAACACCATCGACATTGTGTTCTGACGAAACGCCTCCAACTCTGTTTGTGACAGGTTCAACACATCAATGCCGCTGACATGGATTGACCCTTCGGTTGGCTCGATCAAACGGTTGAGGTGGCGGATGAGAGTGGACTTTCCCGAGCCCGATAGCCCCATGATGACGAAGATTTCCGATGCTTCGATTGCTAGATCTATACCCTTGAGCGCCAACGCGTGTCCTGTCTCCGACCGGATTTCGTCTTTTGGGCGTCCTTTACGGACCATCGCCATGACCGATTTTGGGTCGCTTCCGAAGACCTTGTAAAGATTGGCGACGCGGATCAGAGGATCAGCCACTCTGTGCGCCCTCCAAATGTTTCTGTGTCCGTTTCGCATAGGCTTGGCTGACCCTGTCGAACATGATCGCGATGGCCACGATGGCGAGTCCATTTAGCAAGCCCATGGTGAAGTATTGATTGGTGATCGATTTCAGCACGGGTAGGGCAAGGCCCTTCACACCGATCATCGAGGCGATGTCCGCGGAGAACCACGCTGGCCAAATTGGCTCAAAGTTTTTGAGGAAGTGGGTCGCCGCTGTATCGCCGTCGGCTTGGTTCGCCTCGATCCATACCAATTGCCGGTTCATATCTGCATTGCTAAAGGCCCGCTTTGAGAGATAGGCAATGGCCTCCGGCACACGATCTGCAAAGCTTGACGCGGTCACGGTTTGGATCGGCGAGGGCGGATACATCGTCGGCTTTGGGTCGGCGCATTCAGCTTGAGTGATGCATTTCTTAAAATGAGCTTCGTCGGCGCCGGTGCCGAAATCTACTTTCACCATCTTGTATTTGCTCAGGATGGCGGTTGGTGCCCAATAATATCCAAAACAAGCTTTCCGGCGTTCCTGGGCTTTCGCGATGGAGCCGTCGAGCCCCGCGGCGGACCTGGGTCGACCAGCTCGAACCCTGCATCCGCTAGCTTCAAGGCCTTGAACAAATTACCGGCTGAAATTTGGCAATTCCATCCAGCTGGGCATCCAATGAAAGCTGATTTGGCCGGGTCTTCCGGATGTTTGAATAGTTTTGCGTGTTTTTTGATTCCAGCGATAGTCGACAGCTCTGGTGTTTTATCGACGAGATACTTTGGAACCCAGAACCCTTCCTCACCGCCGTCCGAAAGCGACTTAACCGCGATCCTCAACCGCTTCTCGTCAACGCCCTTGCGGAGCGCTTCGGCAAAGGAATTCGTCCAGAGTTCCGGCGCGATATCCGGCTCACCTTTCTCGATCATCGAGGTGCCCGTTGGCATGGTATCGCCGGGTACCACGTCCACATCGCAACCGTAGCCATGTTTGAGGATCAAACGATCAAGATGCGCCATCAGCGTTGCCGAAGGCCAATTCATATCCGCAATGGTGACCTTGCCACAGGCTGCAAATGCTGAGCTGGTCATGAGCATAGCCACTAAGGCTGCTCTGTGATTGTCTCTATCGGAAGGCGGCGGTCCCCGTGAGCTCTCGGCCCTGGATCAATGTCAGAATTTCGTTCGTCGCGTCCGGGATCGGCAGCATGCGGACGTCTCGATAAAGTTGCTCCAACCCGGTTTCCTCCGCGATGCCCATCGCACCATGCACGTGCATGGCCCATGAGACGGCCTGCTCGCACGCGGTGGTGGCATAGCGTTTTGCCATCGCGGAAATAGCGTTCGTGTGGTCGCCGCCGTCCATTGCGTCGAGCGCGTAGTAGCAGAGGAGACGGCTGGTCACGACATTGGTTTCGATGTCGGCGAGAAGTTTTTGGACAAGCTGATGCCCACCGATAGCCTTACCGAATTGCGTCCGTTCGCCCGCATAAACCTTCGCCTTGTCGAGCGCTTTTTGTGCTAAGTGCGTCGCCGCCAAACCGCAGAGCGGGCGATTGCCGTTCCAAGTGATGGTCAAGAGACGGGCAGCGTCTCCGGCGGAGCCGAAGGTATTGATCTCGGGCACACGGCAATCCTCGAAGACGATCTCCGACAGATGCCCCATTTTTAGGCCCATTGTCTCAATTTCTGTCACTTCCATATTCGGATTGTCGGCTTCGACGACGACACGACGCAGGTTGCTACCGCGATCGTCTTGGCCGTCAGCGCAAGTCACGTTAATGATGCCGGCGATACTGGCATTGCTGCACCACATCTTTCGGCCGTTGATGACCAGCTCATTTCCGTCTTCCACGACGCGTGTCGTGACCTCGCGCGGGTTCGATCCTACGCCCGGCTCCGTCGTTGCCGTTCCGGTGATCTTTTTGCCTTCGAATAGGTCGGGCAGGAATAGCTCTTTTTGCTCCGGCGTTGCTTCCGCGAAAATGCGCGCAATGGTGCATTCATGACCCATGACGGCGATGGCTAGGAACGGTGGCAATTGCTCGTAGACGAGGCCGTAATTCAGCATCGACATACCGGACCCGCCATCGGCCTCGGAAAGGCGCGGCGCCATCAAACCCATGTTCTTGAGATGGGAGAACGCTTCCAGCATCGCCGCTTTCGGCAATGACTTGTTCGGATCGTGCTTATCCAGAATGGGTTGAATATCCCGTTCCACCATACGGCGGGCGGAATCCTGGATCATCTTTTGTTCAGTCGAGAGTTCAAATTCCATGTCGATTCTTTCTTACTTGAAGTCGCAGCCATCTCGCCAGCGTTATTCTTGGTAACGCTTTGCGTTTCGGAATGACTAAACCATCGCGAAGCCACCGTTGATGCTCAGTACCTGCCCCGTGACCCAGGAGGCGCCGTCGCCGCAAAGATAGACGATCCCGGACGCGATGTCGTCCGGTTGGCCAAGACGGCGGGTCGGATACATGCGCAGGATGGTCTGCTCACGTTTGGCGAAACGCTCTTCGCCGATGGAGGCCAATACTTCTTTTTCTCGGCCCTGGCGCAGCTCGGTATCCGTCGCACCTGGTGAGACCACGTTCAACGTGACGCCGTTGCGGCCGACTTCTTGCGCCACCGATTTGACGAGTGAGATCACTCCGCCCTTGGCTGCGGCATAGTAGGAGTGCCGAGCCTGGCCCGTTCGCGCCGCGTCGGAAGCTAGGCAAACGACGCGGCCGTATTTGCGTTCCACCATGCTGGGCAGGACGGCGTGGATGACGTTCATTGAGCCGTAGAGACAGATATCGAGCATCTGTTTCCAGTCTTCCGGTGTCGATTCCATGAAAGTCTTGTCGGCGACAATGGCGGCGGTGTTCACCATGACATCGACGGGGCCGAGTGCTGACACGGTCTCCGCGACCATTTTCTGCACTTCAGCCATATTGGTGATGTCGCAAGCAATGCCGAGGGTGTCCGCACCGGTTTCGTCTTTTAATCGAGCCGCCGCTTCACTGGCGCGGTTGCCGACAACATCGGCCAGCGCCACTTTCGCACCTTGTAGCGCCATCATTACGCCAGCAGCATAGCCGATGCCCCGACCACCACCTGGGATGAGTACTGTCCTGCCGTGAAATCCTTCCGCCACGTTCTATATCCTTTCCGAACCGCGCCGCCCGTCAGGCGGCGTTGCGTCGTATGAACCAAATGGGCCGTCTTAGCGGCCTTTGCGAGTAAGAAAGTAGGAGCGCGAACGGAATGGACCAGAAGCGGGTTCCAGAAGGTTGGGATAAAGAGAAAGCCCTCGCGGAAGGCGTTCGCTTGAACGTTAAGCGGGCGGGCTCGGGACACCCGGTTTTAATGTTTCACGGCGGCATGGGATCTTGGACCCATTGGATTCGCAATATAGACGTGCTGGCCGAACATTTCGAAGTCCGCGCCATCGACGCACCGAGCTATGGCGATTCCGAACAGGTCGATTACGGCCTGACGCCGCAGGAATATTTGCAGGTCGCGATCGCCTCGGTCGAGAGGATTGTCAATGACGACGAAAGCTTCAGCATAGTTGGCTTCTCGTTTGGCGGCGCTATCGGAAGCGCCGTTGCAGCACATTTCGGCTCTCGCTTGCGCGCGGTGACGGTCATCGGTCCCGGCGGTTTTTCGATCAAGGGCCGTCCGCGCCTCAATTTCATCCGATACGGAGATGTGAAAGACGATCCCGCTGCTTATCGCCACGCACTCGGTCACAATTTATTACAGCTGATGCTGAAGCATCCGGAATCGCTGAGCGAAGAGGTGCTCGACATGCAACATGAGAATGTCGACCGCGCCAAGTTCAACAGCCGCAACGTCAGTGCACAGCCGATCCTGCCGGAGAATTTAGGCAAGGCTGGATGCCGCGCCCAGCTGATCTACGGTGAAAATGACGTGACCGCGTTTCCTTCCATCGAGCATCGGGCCGACATGATCCGCGAGCATGTGCCGGATCTGAAACTGCACGTTCTGCCGAACGTTGGCCATTGGGCGATGTTCGAGGGTGCGGATGAGGTCAATCGACTGATTATTGATTTCCACAAAGAGGCCTGAGGGCTAAGAGACAAACCGGAGAATATCAATGACTTATGAAAACATCATTGTCGAGAATGACGGCCCCGCCTGTGTCATCGCATTAAACCGTCCGGAAAGCCGAAATGCTTTCAGTGTTGCCACGATGGCGGAAGTACTCGCCGCCGCGCAGGTAGCTGAAGCTGATGATGCGATCTTTGGTGTAATCGTTACCGGCGGTGAGAAGTACTTCGCGTCAGGTGCGGATCTCAACGAAGCATTGGCGCTGAGCGGCCCGAAAAGCGTTGTCGATTACATGAAAAATTGGGAACAGCTCTTGCGCGGTCTGGAGGAGTTGGAAATCCCTGTCATTGCAGCGATCGAAGGTTTCTGCATGACGGGCGGCGCAGAGTTCGTGCTGGCATGCGACATGCGGGTCGGTGCCGAAGGCTCAAGCTACGCGATCACGAGCGCCAAGATCGGCACTGTTGCGGGAGCGGGTGGCACGCAACGTTTGCCGCGCCTCGTCGGTATCGGCAACGCTTTGGAAATTATGTTAATGGCTGACCCCATTCCGGCGGACGAAGCTTATCGGATTGGATTGATCAACAAGCTAACACCGAAGGGTGGGGCGCTTGCGAAGTCGAAGGAGATGGTTGGCGTGCTGGCGCAGCGCGCACCGCTCAGCCTCGCGTGGGTCAAGCGCGTTGTCTACAACGGTATGCAGATGGATCTGCGCTCCGCCATCGATTACGAGCGCTTCGTCGTGACCTCGATCTATCAGAGTGCCGATCGCAAGGAAGGCATTGGCGCATTCCTTGAGAAACGCCAAGCCGAATTCAAGGGTGAGTAGAGCAGTATGAGTTCAGAGAACAAGATGTCGCCGGAATTCGTGTTGTCCGGCATCAAGGTCGTCGACTTCAGCCGCTTGTTGCCCGGCCCTTGGGCGACGCAAATGATGGCGGATTTCGGAGCCGAGGTGATCAAGGTTGAACAGCCGGAAATCGGAGATGGGGCGCGTCACAATCCGCCGAATTATGAGACCACGAGCGCCTATTTCCACAGCGTCAATCGCAACAAACGCGATATTGCCCTCGACTTGTCGAAGCCGGAAGGTCAGGCCGTCGCGCATCGTCTGATTGCGGAGGCCGATGTTGTTCTGGAATCCTACCGCGTCGGTGTTACGAAGAAACTCGGCATCGACTATGAAACAGCGAAGAAACTAAATGACAGCGTGGTTTATTGCTCAATCACCGGTTTCGGGCAAGACGGCCCCTTGGCACCGATACCAGGCCACGACTTGGTTATTCAAGCGATGACTGGCATCATGGGCGTCAATTTGGAGCGCGGCCTCGGCGTGCCGGAAGTACCGCTGTTTCAAGCCGGCGACTACGCGGCGGGCGGGATCGCGATGATTGGCATTCTGCTGGCTTTGATGCGCCGCCAACAGACAGGTGAGGGGCGCTTCATCGACTGCTCGATGTTCGACAGCCTATTCTCGATGGCGAATATCGCGCTTTCAGCCGGAATGGCTAAAGACGCGGGGTATAGAGGTGAGCCGGTGATGGAATCCTACGGCGGCAACCCCCGTTACAATCATTACGCCACGAAAGACGGGAAGGGTGTCGCGATTTCTCTCTTGGAAGCGAAGCTGTGGCGCGAATTCTGCGATATTATCGGCCGGCAAGACTTGGTCGATGCGGATGAGAGCCCGGCGGATCGTCACACCACGCATGGCGGTAAGGGCGATGTCTATCGCGATGTGCTGACGGGATATTGCGCTGAGCGAACTCGTGACGAGATTGTGGCCGAACTGACGGCAATAGGTGCCCCGATTTGCCCAATTCTGACACCGGGCGAAGCGCTGGAGGATGAGCACGTGAAGCATCGCGGACTGATCGAATACATAGATGCGCCATGCGAAGGGCGGATCGCACAGATAGGGAATCCGCTGGCGGGGATGGGAATGTCGGATAGCAAACAATCGGCCGCTCCCGTGCTTAATCAGCATGCGGAAGAAATTCTCGCCGAATTGAAGTATTCTAATGAAGAAATTGCGGAACTGAAAACATCGGGAGCAATGGGATAATGAGCACGACGGAAACACGCAACGCAATTGAAGCCGGCCGCTTTGTCGGCTCGGCAATTGGGAGGAATTATCCAAGCAATGTCCTGGACGCGGCGAAAATGTGCCTCGTCGATTGGTGCGGCGTGGCGCTTGGCGCACGCAACGAGGAAGCGGCTGCAGCAGTTCGTAAGGTTGCGATGAATTGGGGAACCAACGGCAAGGCACAGGTGTTGCTGGGCGGGAAAGCCGCACCGGGGGCCGCTGCCATGATTAATGGCACGATGGCCCATTGCCTTGACTATGACGATACGCATGTCGGTTCGACGACCCATGTCAGTGGTCCGACAGTGGCTTCGGCCTTGGCGGTTGGTACGCATCTCGGAGCGAGCGAGCAGGATATCTTGTCCGCCTTAATCACCGGTTTCGAAGTTGCGGCGCGTCTCGGTAACGGTGCGGGGCAACCGGCCAATTTACGCGGGTTCCATGCAACAGGCATCTTCGGCGCATTTGGGGCGACGGCGGCGGCGAGTGTTCTCTATAAGTTGAATGAAGCGCGGGCACGGAACGCTTTCGGTGCCGTGGCGACGCAAACGGGTGGGCTCAGCGCCTCCTTCGGCACCATGTCGAAACCCTTCCACGCAGGTAAAGCCGCGCTGAATGGCGTGTTGTCGGCGGAGCTGGCAGGCGAGGGCTTTATCGCAAAGGAAGATTTGATGGAGCCGGATGGCGGTCTTTCGACATCCTTGTTTCAGGACGGTGGTGCTTCGCTCTCATCCCTCGATTTCTCGTCGGGGCCGTGGGAAATCACGCGCAACACGTTCAAGCCGTATGCGGCTTGCCTTTTGACCCATGCCCTGATCGATGCAGCGCGGAGCCTGTCTGATCAAGTGAAGGGCAAGGACGTCGCAAAGATCGAGGCAGTGGTCAGCCAACCGGCGATCAAACTCGCGGGCAAACCTAATCCGCAAACCCCGCTAGAAGGTAAGTTCAGTCTCGCCTATTGCGCGGCGTTGGGGCTCAGTGGGTATGAGGCGACCGAAGCCGACTTCTGTGACGAGCGCATCGCCGATCCTGCGTTGCGCAGTCTTCTGCAACGGGTGGAACCGAAGCCAACGGATGACATGGCGCAGACGGCAGCGCGTATCGTCGTAGAGTTGAAGGATGGCACGCAACTCAACGCGGATATTCCGCTGGCGCTTGGTAATCCTGACAATCCCATGAGTTGGGACGATATGTGGCGTAAATTCGAGCCGCTGGTCGAGCCGACGCTTGGCAGCCGGTCGCGCGAGATGTACGACTTGCTTCGCCGCTTCGAGGAGCCCGGCAGTCTCAATACTTTTGTGAGCATGGTCGCCGCGAATTAATCGCTGGGTCGTTTCCCGGTTATCCGCATTGCTGCAGCCGGGAAACGAATTATTTCGTCGCGATCACGTTCAGACTGATCTGCATACCACCGATCTCCAGCGTGCTGGAGTCCTCGAACAGATCGTGAGTCTCAACGCGTTCGACGGTGCTAAATCCCGCGATCGAGAGATAGTCGATAAGAAATTCCAACGTCAGACCCACCATGTGGAAATCGTAAGAATCGGTCTGGCCGCCAAAGGCGATCCGCATGATGGCGAAACGCTGCTTCATATCCAGCTGCGGATGCTGGAACAAGCGACAGAGCGTTTCGAAATCAGGGACACTGATCCGCAGTTTGCCGCCAATCAACAATACTCGGTGACATTCTGCTAGGGCCTTCGGCAGATCGTCGAGATAGCCTAGATGCTCGAAGACATGGCTCGCGTAAATCTCCGCAACGGATCCGTCCGTATAAACAGAGAGGTCGCGGCAATCACCGAGCGCGTCCACATGGGGGCCCTCTTGAACATTCAAGATCGTCCAACCGGCCTTGGGCTCTTCGCCGCCGATATGCAGTCGTAATGGTACCTCTGGCATGTCAGCCAATTTATCGGAGCGAAATTGCAATGCAAAGAGGCTCGCTGGACCTGGGGCCGACTTGCTATATTTAGTTAAGTAAATTCCTCATCGATTTTGGAGATAGAAATGTCGCAAGCCCCAGAAAGCCACGGCCACGATCCGGAGATCACCAAGACCCTCGCTGATTTCACGATGGGCCTGAAGTATGAAGACCTTTCCGATGAAGCGATCGAGGCGGCAAAACACTGCCTTCTGGATTGGATCGGCGTGACGGTGGCTGGCCTCAAAGAGCCGCTGACGCATATGTTGATGGAACAAGCGGAAGCCGATGGCGGCGCGGCTCAGGCGACTGTTGTGGGCGATGGGCGTAAGGTGAGCACCTCTCAAGCGGCCCTGATCAACGGCAGCGCCTCTCATGCGCTCGACTATGACGACGTGCAGACGCGCCTTCAGGGGCATCCGACGGTGCCGGTGGCGCCGGTCGTCCTGGCACTCGGCGAGAGGGACGGGAGGAGCGGCAAGGATGTATTGACTGCATTTGCCGCCGGTGTTGATGCCGAATGCCGGGTCGGCGCTTATATGGGTATGACCCATTACGAGAAAGGCTGGCATTCAACGGCAACTATCGGGACATTCGGCGCCGCGGTCGGTGCTGCGCATCTGATGGGGTTGGACGGTGAGAAATGCGCGCTGGCGATGGGTATTGCGGGCACGCAAGCAGCGGGTCTGAAATCCATGTTCGGCACTATGTGTAAACCGCTTCATGCTGGAAAAGCCGCGCAAAATGGGTTGTTTGCCGCAAATATGGCGGCGCGCGGGTTTACCTCACGCTCCGACGTGTTGGAGCGCCACCAAGGTTTCGCGCATACCCAATCGGAAGCGCCGAATATCGAGGCGGGTTTGCTTGGCTTGGGTGAGCGTTTTGAAGTACGGGATACCCTCTTCAAATATCATGCGGCCTGTTACGGCACGCACGGGACCATCGAAGCCATTCACGCGATGCAGAAGAAGGCGGAAATCGATCCCGACAATATCGAACGAATTGAAGTGGCGGTTCGCACCGGATTTCTCGATGTTTGCGGGATCCCGACACCGACGACCGGCTTGGAAGGGAAGTTTAGCCTGCGCTTCTGCGCGGCCATTGCCATCGCCGGGGAGGATACGGCGCGCCTGGAGACCTATAGCGATGAGAACGTCTATAGCCCGGCATTGGTGGAGCTGTTTCAGAAGGTTGTCGTTAGCGAGAAAAATACGCTGGAACGCATGGAGGCCGAGGTTACCATTCACACCAAGGATGGCGTTGTCCATTACGAAAAATACGATGCGGGTATCCCGGCGGCCGATCTTTCGGCGCAATGGGAAAAACTCGTGAAGAAATTCCGGGGATGTTGCGATCCTGTGATCGGTAAGGAGAAGACCGAAAAAGTTATCGAGACAGTGTCCAAGTTGGAGACACTGGATAATATCTCCGAACTGATGGTCGACTGTTCCTAACGCGTTATCCTAGCCGAAGCGTTTTGCGATCCGTACGCAGCGCTTCGGCGATATTTTTTAGGGCCGTCTCCCAATCGCCGAAAATAGGCTGAAGCCAAGGTCGCAAGCTGGGATGCTAAGCGCTGGTGTTACCTTCCAACGACCACCGCCAATCCGGTGCAAGGGAAATCAGCACCCATACCGGTAGATTTATCGCGCCAGCGATTTGGATGGCAGCAGTGTTAACGGAGATGAAAAAATCCAACTGATCGAGCGCTACTGACGCCTCAGCGAACCCGGTCGACCGCCGCGATCCTTGATGTGCGCGGCGAACCGCGCTAATTGCACCGCGTCTTCAAAGTATTGTTCCAATTTGCGAATACGGACTCACCGTTCAATTCCTTACCCGTCCAGACCAGGGAGTTGAGATCGTGTGGGGTAAATTCCTGCGTCGCCCATCGCCAGGCGTAATGTCCGGCCCGTTTTCGATGGCGTCGCAATGTATTTGGAAAATGCTCGAGGTCTTGACAGGCACTAGCGGCGTTATTCCGTATATGAGTTTTCTCTGGCGCGGGTTGCAATCCGTCGAGACAGACCTCCAGTACCTCCTCATAGTAATCGCTGTTGTTCAACAGACGGGCCAAATTGTAACGGGCTCCCGCATAGTCGCCGCGATGGGCGATTGCCGTTTCGTAAGATTTCGCCGCAGCTGTTTTATCGTCTTACAGCCCTTAGGTATTACCGAGATTGTATTACGCCGCCGCGAAGTCCGGACGAGCCCGGATGGCTTCCTCAAATTGCGTGATGGCACCTTCGACATCTCCAGTCGGCGCAACACCGCTCCTATGTTGCTATAGGCATCCGCGTACTCTGAATCTGATTCGTATGTCTCTTCAAGCGCCGCTGTGGCTTCGAAAAACCGGCCATAATGCGCAACGCGATAACACGCTGGTTGGCTTCACTTGCTGCGGATTGTTCAAGGAAAAATACAGTTGTCGGTGTGGGCACGGTGATCTGAAATGTTAATGCCGTTGGGAACTTCATCGAGACATAAGGGCACGATCTGTTAATCACGGGCCTATGCCATGACGATTAATGTTGGGCGTCGAGACCATTACCCGCGCCTTCGACGTGCTTTGGAATAACGAGGGCGTCCTAAAACCGGGACTTCGGGGCCGTGTCGCGGCGTTTGTAAATCCTTAGAGACGATCACAATCTGCGCGCTACATTTCATTTTCAACTTGAATTTATGAGAGAGAGGTAATGATGGTGGCCATGAAATTCCCGCGGGATGAGAAGGAGACGGCGGTGATCCGGGCCGTCGCTGAAAGTGGTGACGACCGGCCGGTGACGATGATCAATCTGAACCGGTATGTGAGTGAAGCCGGTTTTCCATTTGGGGAACTCTATCTCGCCTATATAAACGGGCTCGAAGCTTTCCTGCCGTATGCGGGCGGTAAGATACTGTGGCGCACGCCTGTCTTGGGTCGCGTGGTAGGTGACCAAGTCATACATGAGATTTTGGCTGCATGGTACCCGTCCCATCAAGCCTTTCTCGACCTTCCGAAGGCACCCGGTGCCGAGAGTAACTACCGCCTGCGCAATGAAGCCGTGGAATATGCTTCCATTCATCGCTGCACGGGCGAAGGATACGCATTCGGCCCGACTTAGTTCGGATCGTGTCTTCGCCCGGTATCGGGTTACATCAAGCTAGGTGTTCTGTTTACGGAGAAGAAATTCATGCGGGTTAGTTTGTTTGCGCCACTTGTCAGTCCGCAAAATGATGCGACCTATGTGAGCGCGCTCGCGAGAGGAGCCGAAGACCGTGGGTTCCATGGTATTTGGCTTGGCGAGCACGTCGTTCTCTTCGACGATTACGATGCTGAGTATCCATATGAAGCCGATGGCAAGATTCCGGTTGGCGGCGACAAAGGACTATTGGAGCCGATTACCGCCCTCAGCTTCATGGCCGCACAGACGACCCGCGTTCGTCTTGGCACGGGAATTTGTCTCGTCCCGCAGCGGAATCCTGTCTACACAGCAAAGGAAATAGCGGCAGTCGATTATCTCTCCGGCGGACGGGTGGATTTCGGTGTTGGTGTCGGTTGGCTGGAGGAGGAATTCGCTGCCCTCGATGTACCCTTCGAGCGTCGGGGTGCCCGCTGCCACGAGTATCTCGAAGTGATAAAATCGCTTTGGGAGGACGATGTGTCATCGTATTCCGGCGAATTCTATACTTTGGCACCGTGCCGCCAGTATCCGAAACCGATCCAGCAACCTGGACCGCCGATCTACTTTGGCGGCGAGAGCAATGCTGCGCTGCGGCGCGTCGCGGAAATGGGAGATGGCTGGTACGGGTTTAACGCGACTGCGACAGAGACCCGGGGTCATCTGTCGCGCCTTGACGGGTTTCTTGAGAAAAGGGGACGAACGCGCGCGGATGTTGAGGTCGTCATTTGTCCATATGGTCATAAGCTGAATAAGGATCGCGCCGCCGAATATGAAGACACTGGCATTGATGAATTGGTGGCAATGATCGTCGGCCGTGATCTTGATGAACTCGAACGTTGGCTGGACCGTCTCGCGGAAGAGTATCTCTAAAAATATGGGAGGGACCAAAATGGGACGATTGTAGGATAAGGTCGCGCTGATCAGCGACGGTTCGAAGAACCAAGGGGCCGCCGAAGCGCGCGTCTTCGCGGCCGAGGGCGCAAAGGTGATCTTTGGGTACATCGTCGATGCAGAAGGACAAGCGGTCGAGGCGGAGAGGCTTACTAGCGACATTCGGACGTAACCAGGGAAGATGATTGGCGCACTGCCGTTAATTTCGCTGTGGCGGCATTGTTATGGGCGTGAATGCCAAGGGCATCTTCCTCGGAGCGAAAGTTGCGATCCCAGTGATGCGCGCGGGCGGCAGCGGGTCGATCGTGAATATCTTTTTTGATTGCGGGCATTGGGCAATCGACGACCCAGGAGCCCACTTATTCGGCCAGTAAAGGGGCCATCCGGGTCTCCTCCAAGGTAACGACGACGCAGCATGCGACGGATAATATCCGTTGCAAATCCGTCCATCCGGGGCCTGTCGACACGGAAGTGTTCCGTGCCGCCTTTCTGACGCCGGAAGCGCTCGCGGAGCGTCTGTCACGGGTACTGATGAGCCGCGCCGGCTTAATCGACGAGATC
>CAJWTF010000060.1 GCA_913046825.1 uncultured Rickettsiales bacterium
CACCATTTCTTAAAGTTTTATCTTTTCCAACCACACTACACCTCCAGCTTTGGCAATTTAACGCTGTTCTGAATGCCATTTCCGATGATTTTCACCGTCCAGACGGAACTGTCCCACCATGCCGTGCCATCCGTTCTCACCGGTACGTCTGTCTTGGAAAATATCCACATCGGGGCATCGAAAATCGAGTCCACTTGGGAAATGAGGGATTGATATAGCTCTCTTTTTGGAGGTTCGCGATACTGTAGAACAATTACTGGAGGTGAGCTTCGGTCGATCGAGCAACCATCAGAGTTCGCACAACAACAGGTGCAATATCTCTTGGCTCTTTGCCATCTTCCACCAAAGGCTTCTTGCCTAGCCACATGAATTCCTCACGTTCTTCAGGTGTCTTTTGGGTAAAGATGGCGACAGTGTTAGCGTTTTGACGCGGCCCGGAGACCGAGTCATGAAATCCAACGCAATCCCGATATTGAAAGACCGACAATATGCTCGCTCCAATCACTCAATTGATCGAAGAGCCGCAGAATATCCGTGGCGAAGTCGCCAACATTGAGCGGGCCACTATAGTCGTTTGACAGGCCGTATCCACGGGCATCCCTAGCAACGGCGTGAAATCTTTCCGCGAGAGCCAGCAATTGATCCCGCCAATTCGTGCGATTGCCGCCGATCCCATGGAAAAACAACACAACGTCCCCCATCCGCAAATGATCATAGGATACGGGGATCTCCCGGCACAAAATCCGTATGAATATCAACCATATGCCTACTCCTTATACGCGGCCCGCACGGTGCAGAAGCGCATGCATCAACACATCGGTTCCGGCAGTCAGGTCTTCCGACCGCGCATTCTCCAATTCGTTATGGCTAATACCGTCTTCACACGGGATGAAGATCATGCCGGATGGGCAGACATGCGAGAGATTAATGGCATCGTGACCGGCACCCGAAAAGATATTCATGCAAGGAAAACCAAGCGCATCGGAGGCATCCCGCACCGCTTGGACGCAGGCGGGATCGAAGGAAACGGCATCGCGATGGCTGGTCTGTTCGATGTCGAGGCCGAGGCCGCGTTCCTTGGCAATCGCTTCGCACGCCGATTTCATCGCTTGCCCTGCTGCTGCCAGGGTATCGTTATCGGGATGACGACTATCGATGGAGAAAATTACTTGACCCGGAATGGTGTTCCGCGAATTTGGTCGCACACGCAGGTGCCCAACGGTAATCACTGGATGCGGATCAAACGCAAAGGCGGCATTGTCGACCGCATCGATCATCCGCGCTGCACCATGCATGGCGTCCTTACGCAGTACCATCGGCAAGGTACCTGCGTGCCCCTCCTCTCCGGTCACCATCACCATGTAAACCGTCGACGCCTGCGCACCCTCGACGGCACCGATCTGAAGGACCTCCTTCTCCAGGTCCGGGCCTTGTTCAATGTGAATTTCGAAAAAGCTATCAATCTCGAACCCGCCGACCGTCTCCGGACCCGCGTATCCAATCCGCTGTAATTCGTCACCGATGGAGTTTCCATCCGCATCTGCCATCGCCAACGTGTCAACGACGCTACGTTTACCGATAAATGCATTCGAGCCGACACAGCCTGCACCAAAGCGGGAACCTTCTTCGTCGGTCCAGCATACGACGTCGATAGGTCGCTCATGTTGGATGCCCGCATCGTTGAGCGTCCGCACGATCTCCAATCCCGACAACACGCCCAAGATTCCATCAAACCGACCGCCAAGCGGTTGCGTGTCCAAATGGCTGCCCGTCATTACCGGAGCCGCGCTTCCATCGGTTCCCGCCCGCCGCGCGAAGATATTGCCAACGGCATCGACGCGCACTTCACACCCTGCCTCCTTCGACCACTGAACGAACAAGTCACGCGCCTTCTTGTCATCGTCGGTTAAGGCAAGGCGCCCCATGCCCCCCTTCGGTGTCGCCCGAAAGACCGCCATTTCCATGTGCGCGTCCCAAAGGCGCTGTTGATCCGTCCGCAAGTCGCTCACGCGGCTGCTCCCACTTTCGTTTCTACCCATTTGGCGACACGGAACAGGCGCGCGTCATCACCCTTGCGTGCCATCAACTGGATTCCAAAAGGCATGCCCGCCAGACCTTTGAGCATCGGCAGACACAGTCCCGGCATCCCGAGCAGCGTCCATGGCGCTTGGAAGACTGGGCTTCCAGTCGTCTTAAAGCCGATCGGCGCCTCACCCGTCGCGGGTGGAACGATGAGTGCGTCATAATCACGCATGGCTTCGTAAACATCGTCTCGAATGCCGTCCACAGCGTCCAACGCCCGCATGTATTCGTAGGCCGTGACTTCCTTTCCAAGCGCAATCCTATCTAGGGTCATCTGCTCCATGCGTGGCGGTTTTCGATCCACCTCGTCGCCAAAATAATACGCGACGCCCGCGCCCATGATCTTGTCGTGATGCCCCAGCAAATCACCAAAGCTTTCCGGAAGCTCCACTTCTTCAACGGTTCCTCCGAGCTTGCGGACAAACGCCTCGAAGGATTTGAATGTCTCCGGGTCACCGTCATGCCACGCTGGAGTGCGCGCGAAGCCAATACGCGGCGCGCCGTCCAATGGCCACGCCACGGCATCCCGCAAACTGAAATTCGGATTACCCCGCATCTCTTTGTCGCGTGGATCGTAGACCATCAAAACGTCGCTCAGCAGCGCCAAATCCTCGAGGCTGCGCGCCAGTGCCCCGACATGGTCGAGCTTGCGGGAGATCGCGCTCACTCCCACACAGGATATCGATCCGAACGTTGGCTTGTAGCCATAGATCCCGCAGAAGGAAGCTGGCCGGAGAGTGGAACCCGATGTCTGCGAGCCGAGTGCGATGGGCACCATGTGATCGCCGACCGAAGCACAAGAACCACTGGATGAGCCGCCGGGCGTGCGTTCCGGGTCAAGGGGATTCCGGGTCTTGCTCGGCGTCATCATGGCTATTTCGGTTGAAACCGCCTTACCAATAATCACCGCACCTGCCTGACGTAGTAATTGTGCTACGAACGAGTCCACCACAGGGCGCCGCCCTTCGAACAGGCGACTCCCATTCTCCGTCGGCATGTCGGACGTGTCGAAAATATCCTTCAAGGCGACGGGAACTCCATGTAAGGGGCCGATTTCGCCACCGGCCGCGCGTTGCCGATCACATTCGCGCGCTTGCGCCAATGCATGTTCTGGATCGATATACGCCCATGCCTGTACCGTCGCCTCCCGCGCCTCGATCCGATCGAGGCACGCCTTCGTCAGCGCTTCGGACGTAATATTGCCCGCCGCCATCTCCGCGACTGCTTCATGTGCGGCCAGCTCGTTCAAAGGGCGATTTGTCATGAGGGTATTCTCCGGTAATGGGCACGGAGTTTACGATATAGCGGTCACTTGCTGCAGGCCAAGCATTCGCTACGCCGAGCGATAATCCAAAGATCGCTTCCAATGTTGAATGACCTCCTCGGCCACTTCAATCGAAACCCGAGAAAAGAGACGGATCGCTTCGTCGATATCTTCTCGGGATTCCCGAATCAGACCGAGACGTCCTGATGTAATCACATAGACACGCTCCATACCGGCTCTCTCGAATTCGGAGGCTTTGCAGATAATGGCCAAGCCTTCGCCTTTGGGTCCATCAGCATACGCATCAGCATCGCCTCCCATAGACCGGTTCGCTGCCGCAGGATGCCGATAAATAGGCGTACCTCGCCCTCTTCCGACGCATCAAGGGGTAACCCTGGCGTTGCTTGGCCACCTTCGCTCAACATCGCAATTAACCGCGATGCAGCATCGGATCGTTGTTGCGCCTCGGTACGGCCAGTCTCTTCCTCGATGGCGTCATCCAACAATCGAAATAACTCATTTTCATCAATCTCGAAAATCTCGACGATATGCTGCCGCGACGCATCGGAAACCCAACGATACATCCGTTTCGCCAAATCGACGGGAAGATCTTCACGACGGAAGATCGGTTCTTGATGCGCATCGATCCACCTCGATTGTTCAACCAGATACTCTAAGGTCGCTCGCGAGATTTCGGCTGTGGCCTTTTCGAGCAGCGTCGTGACAACTGTTTCGTTGTTGGTCGCAACCAATGCATCCGAGACTGTGCCCGGGATATTCTCCCGGAGCGCTACCGCGATCTGGTGCTCTTGCGCCCGCGTTTGCACCACCTCTATTAATTGCTCGTCTTCCAGTGCACTACTGCGTGTTAGGGTCGGATACGTGACTTCAATTTCATCGATCGCCAAGGCGAAGACAAGATCGCTCGGCACGTCGTCAAAGTCAGCAAGTTGAGCACTTACCTATCGGCAAACCGCTAATTAGGAACCACTAATGGACCGACGCAGAATATCGAATATCAGCGTGCGCTCGCGTTCGGACAGCACACTCGGACCGGCATAGAATAGATCGGCGATCGTCTACTCTAAGTCGCGTCGACCCGTGCGGGTCTTCTGTTCGGCCAATCGGTAAATCTGATCCCTATCAAACTCTTCGGTTTCGGCGGAACTAGCCTCTCCATCTGCATTAGTTTCCGACATATCGTCAGTCATAAAACCCCAACCAAGGCCGTGATAAAGTACCGCGCCTGGACCGCCCGTGTAACTAAGTCTCGTACTAAAGCCGCCGAGTTTAAAAGTAATTGCGCGACAGCGTCCAAAATACTTCGAGATTGTTAACGATCGACTAAAGGTCGGTTTTCCCGCCACCAAGGCAATCGGGAGATTGGCGCACGGCACCGCCTTTCCGCTCCCACTCCTCTAGCGTCAGTGTCTCCATCGACAATGCGTGGAGTGGTCCGGCCAACTCATCCTTCAAAATGCCGTTGACGGTTTGATGGCGACGAACCCTAGGCACGCCTGAGAAAGTATCGGTGACGATTACCAGCTTAAAATGCGATTCTGAACCCGGCGGGACACTATGCATATAGCTTTCATTGACCACCATAAGATGGCTGGGCGCCAAAGCCTCGTTGATCTTGGTCTCGATCGTTTGCTGTACAGTCATGGTTTTCCCCTATTCCAGCGCGGCCTCATCGATAAATGATGTTTTCCATCCAGATTCCAAGTCATCTACCACATGTCGTAATATTATAGCCGAAACCCTCGATATTTAGTATTAACTTAATGGTGATTCGAATTTAGCATCGTATACACAGAATAAATACCGAATAGCCAATCAGTTGGCCTAAAATCAGTAAGAAGCGCTCTATCGCATTCGTCCCGTCGAAGAAGAAATTAATCGCCTATACCCTTCTGATCGCAGCGAACCGTCATTGAAGACGTCACTCTTCCTCGATTGCAGCCGCGCACAAGCTGCGTTGGAATGGCGTCCAACAATCGATTTCAATGACGGCGTTGAGGCGACGCTGGAATGGTATCGGGCGAGCGACCCCGTATAGAGACGGCAGAAAATATGCGAATAAGTAATTGGAAAGTTCAATGAAGCAAGCAGTTATACTAGCAGACGGTCTCGGTACCCGTTTAGGCGAACTCACAGCGTCAACACCGAAACCTTTGTTGGAAGTCGGTGGTCGCCCTTTTCTAAAGTATTCAATCGATCATCTAGTCCGCCACGGCATCCAACATGTTATCCTAGTAGTTGGTACTCACGCGCATCATTTCCGTAATTTCAAGGCACAAATCAATCCAAATCACGTCCGCCTCGACATCGTTTCCGATGTGCCCATAGGCGGAACTGGTGGCGCACTCCGCTTTGCGTCTTCTCTTCTTGCCGATCAATTTTTGTTACTGAATGGCAATTCTTATTTCGATTTTAATTTGCTTGACCTTGCATCACCTAGTTGGACGGATGACATCGTTGCCCGCATCGCTTTACGCCGAGTCACGGATTCGGCTCGTTACGGAAGTGTCGCTCTAGAGGACGGAAGAGTGACACAATTCGGCGAGAAGTCGGGAAGCGGTGACGGCCTTATCAACGGCGGCGTTTACTGGCTCCGTAAATCTCTACTCGATCAAGATGCCAGTGGGTCGATGTCAATCGAGAATGATATTTTCCCAAAAGCTGCTGCGGAAAGACGACTGGGCGGAGCCGTCTATGACGGTGCCTTTATCGATATCGGTACCCCTGAAGATTTGCAGCGCGCGCAATCACTGCTGCCCCAATGGCAACGACGACCGGCCGCCTTTCTCGACCGCGATGGAATCGTCAACCATGACACCGGATACGTATGGCATCCCAACAATTACAAATGGTTGGAAGGGTCTGATAGAGCTATCAAACGGTTAAATGATCTCGGCTACTATGTCTTCATTGTCACAAATCAGGCCGGTGTTGCCAGAGGTCTTTACAAGACAGAGGATATCGAACGCTTACACGCCTATATCAATAAAACATTGATGACGCAGGGTGCGCATATCGATGCCTTCTACTACTGCCCGCATCATCCTGATTTTGGCGATGGCGAATACAGGCAAAACTGCGCCTGCCGAAAACCGAATCCTGGAATGATGCTACAGGCCATGAACGAATGGCCGGTTGATCTGTCCCGCAGTTTTATGATCGGTGATAAGGACACAGATATGCAGGCGGCGGAAGCGGCCGGAATTCCCACTCGTCGGTTGTTTCTTAGCGGGAGTATTGAATCCGCGATGCAGGAAGTCGCACCAACCTGGGAACAGTGACTCTCGCTTGACCCTCCAGTTGCTGAAGGGTTTAAAAATATCGGCAATCGTGTTTATCAGGTCGGCAGCAACAAAATGACGCCCCACGCAAATAGCGACCCGGCGACAGATCCCGTCTGCGGTATGACCGTGGACCCGGCACGGACGCCTCCTCCGCAAAGCCGAGATTACGATGGCAAGCGTTATTACTTTTGTTGTACCGGATGCGCTGAAAAGTTCATCGCTGATCCGACCAAGTTTCTGAATGAAGGGCCGATCGCGCCACCTAGCCGGAGCGTACAACACATCTCTGGCTATATCTGTCCGATGGACCCGGAAGTCTGGAGCGAAGGCCCCGATGCCTGTCCAATCTGCGGTATGGCGTTGGAGCCCGCGAACCCGTTGGAATTCAGCCATGAAAACCCGGAGCTTGACGACATGCGACAGCGGTTCTGGGTCGCCGCTATCTTCACCGCACCAGTCTTTGCCATAGCAATGTCCGAACATGTCTCCGGTCTCGGCGCCATCATGAGCGGGGAGTGGAGCGGTTGGCTGCAATTCATCTTGTCGACGCCGGTTGTCCTCTGGGCCGGATTCCCCTTTTTCGAACGCGGCTGGAGATCGATTTCGCCTTGGCACCCAAACATGTTCACACTTATCGCACTCGGCACCGGTGCCGCCTATCTCTTCAGTCTACTAGCCCTCCTCGCGCCAGGCATGTTTCCTGCCGGATTTCAGGGGGAAGACGGCGCCCTCGGTCTCTATTTCGAGGCAGCGGCGGTCATCATCTCTCTGGTTCTATTGGGTCAGATTATGGAATTGGGAGCGCGTGGTCGCACAGGCGAAGCGTTGCGTCTCCTGCTTGATCTCGCGCCAAAATCTGCACGGCGCATTGTCGAGGGAATGCCAGACGAAGATATCGCTCTCGAAAATATCTATGCGGGTAACATCTTACGTGTCCTTCCCGGTGAGAGCATTCCGGCAGACGGTGTGGTATCTACAGGCAACAGCGCCGTTGACGAATCCATGGTCACAGGAGAGCCCATCCCGGTTGAAAAGACACCGGGAGACCTTGTCGTCGGCGGCACTCTTAATGGCCTTGGTACATTCACCATGCGCGCGGACGCTGTCGGCGGTGACACGGTACTCGCTCGTATCGCGACAATGGTCTCCGAAGCACAGAGAAGCCGAGCCCCAATCCAGCGGGTCGCCGACAAGGTCGCGGGTTTCTTCGTTCCGACCGTCGCATTGTCGGCATTAACGGCTTTTCTAGCTTGGAGCATCTGGGGCCCATCCCCTGCCCTCGCGCACGGCTTGATCGCAGCGGTCTCAGTCCTGATCATTGCCTGCCCCTGCGCATTGGGATTGGCGACGCCGATGTCGATCATGGTCGGCATGGGTCGCGGTGCTAAAGCCGGTGTATTAATTCGCGATGCGGGGGTCCTCGAACGTCTAGGAGAGGTGGATACGATTGTCCTCGATAAGACCGGCACCGTGACTGAGGGCAAACCGAGCGTCACTGATATCCTCCCGCAAAACGGTATTTCGGAAAGGAAGTTATTGGAATTGGCTGTCTCACTCGAAGCGACCAGCGAACATCCTCTTGCCAACGCTATTATCGACGATGCAGCCAAACGCGGGATCACACCCATCGCTCTCGAAGAATTCAAATCCGTTACCGGACTAGGTGTCCAGGGTCGCAATGGTTCGGATAACTATATACTGGGCAACGCAGAATTCATGCGACGTGAAGGGATCGAGGCGACCGACGTTGAAGAACAGGGTGCGAAACTTCGCAGCGCCGGTGCCACGGTTGTCTACTGCGCGATCAACGACTCGTTGATCGGTATCCTTTCTATTAACGACCCGGTTAAAAAAAATGCGGATACAACGCTACGGGCGTTAAAGGCCTTTGGGATGCACACGGTGCTTCTCACCGGAGATGCGCGGGCTACGGCAGAAGCGGTCGCCTCAAGCCTTGCCATCGACATGATTGAGGCTGACGCGTCGCCCGAAGATAAGCTCGCCACCATCAAACACCTGCGAAAAGAAGGACGAGTTGTCGCCATGGTCGGTGACGGTATTAACGACGCACCGGCTCTCGCGGAAGCAGATATCGGCATCGCTATGGGAACCGGCACGGATATCGCCATAGAGAGCGCTGACGTCACCTTGGTTGGCGGCAACTTAGAAGCCCTTCTGCGCGCCAGCCGTCTTAGCGTAATGACAATGCGGAATATACGGCAGAACCTATTTTTCGCATTCGTCTATAACGCAGTTGGCGTCCCGATCGCCGCTGGCGTTCTCTACCCCTTCTTCGGTCTGCTATTGAGCCCGATGATTGCTGCCATCGCGATGAGCTTGAGTTCGGTTTCTGTCATTAGTAATGCGCTCCGTTTGCGTAGTGCAAAAATATAGGAGAGCGCCATGAATGTAGGAAAGGCTGCTGAACTTTCGGGCTTACCGGTCCGCACCATGCATTACTACGAAGAAATCAAGCTGGTGGTGCCGGAGCGTCGCGGTAACGGCTACCGCGATTACAGCGATGCCGACGTGCACAAATTATGTTTCTTGCATCGCGCGCGGGGCCTTGGCTTTAGTGTCGAGGAATGCCGAGCACTCCTCACCCTTTATGAAGACCGCAACCGCGCGAGTGCCGACGTAAAATCAATCGCCAGAACGCATCTCGAACGGATCAAATTAAAGATCGAGGAACTTCAATCAATGCGTAAGACGCTCGGGCATTTGATCCATTGCTGCGACGGGGACGATAGACCGGATTGCCCGATCCTCAACGATCTTGCGGGCCTTCCCGCTCACCAAAACAAGAACACCGCATGAATACTTTTCAAAAATATACAATCGCCACACTTTGGAGCATTCTCGTGGTACCCGCCGCCATGGCCGTAGAGTTAAAACCGGACGACAAAGCGGTCGTCACTCAGGGAAAATCAATCTATCGGAGCCAATGCGCCGTGTGCCATGGACGTTCCTTGCGCGGCCAAGCCAGATGGCAAAAACGTCGCGCCAACGGAAAGCTACCGGCCCCGCCACACGACAAGAGCGGCCATACCTGGCATCACCCGGGGTCCGTACTCTTCAACATCACGAAGTTCGGGCCGGCGCAGTTGATCGGCGATGACTACAAAACCGACATGCCGGGGTTTAAGGATCTCCTGTCCGACAATGAAATCATCGCCGTACTCTCCTACATCAAAAGCACTTGGCCCGAAGATATTCGCCGTCGCCACGATGTTATGGAGCAACATCACCGGCGCTAAATTTACGTCAGCTCCGCTGGTATATTACTGTCCACAACAGATTGAATCTGACCGATACGTTCTACCCAATCGGTTAGATTTGGCCGGTTGGCCCGCCAATCATAGCCCGCGGGCCGATCCTTCGGGCGCCCGTGTAGAGCACAGGCCAAGGTAATCTGTGCCATATTCAGCGGCCCGGACATCACATCTCCAGTGACTTCAGATTCAAAGAAATCCGCCAATCGTTCCGCCCGCGCCTTCTCATGTGCCAATATCATCGGCGACCGAATAGCCTTATCACGATAAATATACTCCCGACCCCACAGGCTCAGCCCATCCAGCATGCTGCGGGCAACGGCCTCAATCCTGCGATGCGACAAACCCTCCAACCCTTCCGGTGGATGAAGTGTCGGCGCGTCATCGAGATGATCGAGATACCAGCAAATCAACCCTGACTCCTCGAGGATGCAACCATCGTCAAGAACGAGTGCCGGCACACGTCCCGACGGGATGAGCTCATAATAGGGATTTTCCTCACCGCGCGTCTTTAGCACCGTGAGTGGAACTCTCTCTTCCAATCCCTTTTCCTGCCGGACAATCCGAACGATACGGCCATAAGGACTCATTGGGGAGCTATAGAATATCATCGCTTCGAGTCAATCCTATTTGCGCGACGGCGGTGTCGTATCAACCACAGACGGCAACGCACTGATTCTTTCGACCCAAGCAGACAGCTTCGGGCGGCCATCCCGCCAAGTGAAACCATCGGGCGAATTGTTCGCCCGCGACGCAAAAAGACATGCAAGAGTGATTTGTGCCATATTCAGTGACCCAGTGAGAACAGGGTTCTCCATTTCATTCTCGAACATATCTAACATGCGAAGCGCCCGTCCCCGTTCATGATCGATCGTCGTCTGTGAACGGATCGCCTCCTCGCGATAAAGGAACTCCCGTGTCCATAAACTGACGCCATCCAACATACTGCGAGCCGACGCCACGAGACGATGATGTTCTAATCCATCAAGACCAGTCAGCCCGTGCAGGGTCGGTGCGCCATCCAAATTATCCAGATACCAACAGACCAGCGTGGAATCCTCGAGACACGTCCCATCATCCAAAATCAGCGACGGTACACGCCCGGAGGGATTGATCGCATAGTACGGATTATCCTCGCCACGTGTCGTGACCACCTCGAACTCGACGTGACCCTCGAGGCCTTTTTCCTGGCGCACGATGCGGGCGAGGCGACCATAGGGACTGGTCAGTGTACTGCGAAGGATCATGAATGCTGCCTGTTCGATTTCATCTGGTCGATGATGCAGATATCTTGAAACCTGGGGCAGACCAGCAGCCAATTTGAGAATACCCAGATGAATGATATTGAGCGTTAATTTCTCGGCAAACAATTCGTGGCGCGCCTAGCGACCGCCGATAGTGACGGCGTCCCGCATGTGGTCCCGGTTTGTTTCACGATCTTGGAAAGCACGATCTACATCGCCATCGATCAGAAACCTAAGAGTGGAAACCCTCGCGCGCTCAAGCGAATTCAGAATATTTCGTCGAACCCCAGCGTCGCATTAATTGTCGATCATTATGAAGATGACTGGCGGCAGCTCGCTTGGGTCATGCTGCGGGGGTCGGCGGAAATCTTGGAGAGCGGCGATGAACGTGAAGCCGCCCACACGTTGCTTCGGCAACGCTACAAGCAATATCAGAGGATGGATTTCTGCGGGCTGCCCATGATCGCGATCCGTATTGCACGCACCAGTAGTTGGGGGCAGCTCGACTGACCGCCCTTACATTATTTTCCGTATCTCGTGCCGCCGATTGAACGTGTGCGGTCGAACTTCCGTCGGCCACCGGCCGAATTCGGCCTGCCCGGCCCAGGCATCGCTTCCCGGAATATCGCCACGCTCCAACTCATAAATCGCCATGTACTTTTGCAACGGCGCGGTGCTCTTCCCGATGCCCGGCTACCGGCACTCAATGGCGCTTCTTCCAGCTTCAACCGATAAGCCGTGATGATGCCCGGCACCTTGCAAATATTCGGCACGTGCTCCGTATCGTAGACCTCATTAAAGAGATCTTCGTGTTCGGGTTCCACATCCATGCTGACAATGAACAGATATTTGGCCGTTGATGGCATTTCGCCTCTCCCATAATAGAAGTCTGACCTTCATTTCATATGGGCCATATCTTGGGCTCGTGGAAGGAAGCGCCTGTCCGTGCCATGGTGCGACAGGTTCATTATGACGGACGTGGCAGTATTACCCGACACATAAAACACTTCGTCCTGAGCCTGCCGAAAGGTGAGTCCCTCAAGACAATGAAACCTTATCTTACCCCCGCGTCTGCTCCGCAACCGCGAGGGTACGCGTCATCGCGCGAAGGACGGGTTTTTCGATCAACTTACCGTCGACGACCACCAATCCGGTTTCCGCAACCGCGAAAGCATCGACGATCTTCTGAGCATGCGCGATATCTTCCTCGCTCGGCGAAAAGACGTCGTTCAGAATTGGTATCTGTTTTGGGTGGATCGATCCCTTGCCCGAGAAACCAAGATCACGTGCCGCTTCCGCTTCGAGGCGCATTCCATCGAGATCGTTGAGATCGAGATACGGCACGTCGATGACGTCGACTTCCGCCCCAGCTGCTGCATGAACAACGCGGGATCGAGCATAAAGCAGGTTCAGCCAATCCGTGCTGGAACGTAATTCCGCGGCCATATCGACACCGCCGAAGAACATCGCGTCCAGTCGGTCGCTCGACTGGGCAATCTCATATGCGGCTTCCAAGCCATGATTGGTCTCGATAATGGCGTGGAGGCGAATATCAATCTCGTATTCATCGAACATTTCATCAAGAGCGCGAATCTCGTCCGGTGACTTCACTTTCGGCAGCATAATTGCGGGCGGACGGTTCGGGCCGGCAACAATCGCTTGCAGGTCGGCCATACCTTCCGGCGTCCGGGTGCAATTGATCCGCACCATGCGCTCGACCCCATCGTCCGCCTGGGCTTTCGCGAACAACGCCATTGTGCGTTCCCGCGAGATATCCTTGTGTTGTGGCGCGATGGCGTCTTCCAGATCAATACAGACGATATCGGCACCGGTCTTCAGCGCCTTTGGATACATCTCCGGCTGATAACCCGGTGCGAAGATGAAACTACGACGGGCTTGGAATTTCTTTTCTTCAACCATTATCAGACGCTCGCATATTGTTGGCGTGCCCTAAGTATCGCGAACAGAGGGGTGGAACAATTCTTCCGGCGAGATTATTTCCGGAATCAGCAGCTGATCTGCCATATAACCAACAAAACGCTCTAGATCAGAACGATTGACCGCAAGGCCGGACGGCCAGGAATTGGCGCCGAATGTATCCGCGTTGCGCTCGAACGTGTAGCGGCCGAATGGCATCATCGTGTAATTGAAATCAATATACGCCTCATCCGCCTGTTCACGGGCATCGTCCCACAGGGAAATCAATGCCTGCGGCAATCCCTCGACCTCATTCCCTAGGGCCTCTTTAAACGCCAATACATGCATGATGGGGTAGTTACCGTTTTTATCCCAATAGCGACGGCATTCGGCCTCTGGGTCGGGAAACAGCCTGCGGACTTTCGGATGCGTGAAAATATACTCCGGTGGGTGCGGGTGTATATAGGCGTCCACATCGCCCGCTATCAGCATATCCGCACCGGTACGTCCGTCCGGAATGCGATGCAGGGTGACACTGTCATCACTCCACGCAATCTCCTCCGGTCGCTCCGTGTGCCATTCGACTTCTCGCCACGGTATTCCGTACTCCGACTGCAGATCGCCCTTTGCCAAAACGGACATTGTGACCTGGAATGCCCAAATCGCGACGCGCTTTCCGATCAGGTTTTTCGGGATTTCGATCCCGGCATCCACATTGACGAAAATATGGTTTTGACTGAAGAGGCGGCGCGGAAAGACCGGCACGGCGGAAATCGGCGCGCCCGCCCGCTTCGACATAATATAGGACGCGAGGGACACTTCCGCGATATCAAATTCGTGGCCGATCAGCATACGCTTGTGGCGGTCCACACCGTCACGGCGTGGTGGCACCATGCCGACCTCGAGTGCCTGCAACGAAAAGCTAGGCGGTGTTTCGACCATACCCATGAAGAACGGGATGTGCCGATCGTATCTGTCCAGCGCAATGGTGAGTTTGCGCGATGCCCTCGGCTTAATCCGTCTCAATCGGCAATGACTCGTCTGTCGCCCACTGGCTCATGGAATCGTCATAGACAGTGAGATTCTCATATCCGAGTTGATGTAACAGGAAGGCGTCCAAAGTCGCCGCAATGCCGCCGCCACAGTAGTTGATGACCCGCTGATCGCGGCGAATACCAACACCGTCGAAGGTCTGTTGCACTTCCTCCAAAGGAAGAAAGGTTTTGTCACTTGGATTAGAGAGGGAAAGCGCTGGTACATTTACGCTCCCGGGTACTCGACCCGCGCGGCCATATCGTGGGTTCTCGCCACTGTGCAGGTCTGAGGAAAGAGCGTTTAAAGTACAGGTCCCAGCGTCATCGATGGCAGCCATGACCTCGTCCTTACCAACAAACAGCTCGGGTCGTGGATTGGCTGTCAGGCTCGTGGGTGGATATTCCCGAGTCCCAGACTCTATCGGCCGATCTTCCGTATCCCATTTTTCCCAACCACCATTCAAGATCGCGGCATTATCGAAGCCGACGGACCGTAACATCCACCAGATCCGCGTCGCCCATTGATTGCCACCACGACTATAAAGAATTAACCGCGTGTCATCGCCGACTCCCTTTTTAGCAAACCGGTTCGCAAGATCGCCGTATTCCGGCAAGGTGAATCGGTAGGGACTATCTGGATTGGAGAGCTCATTTTGCAAATCGATATACGCCGCGCCCTTTACATGTCTGGTCTCATAATCCGCGCGTCCACTCTCCACGATGTAGGGCAAATTAGGATCGTGATCCGTATAACGTAAATACGTCGTGCATTCGTAAATGCGGAGGTCCGGGTCGTCGAGATGCGCCGCCAGCCAATCACTTTCCACGACCGCGTCGGGATAAAGCCAATCCGTCATATTCGTCTCCATCGTTTTGACATTCGCTTGAGAAGAGCGCCCCGCCCGCTACTTTGCAAGACACGATACAGGGAGTGAGATAGATGGACTACGAGACAATCCGAATCGAAGGTGAAGGGTCTGTCCGACACCTGGTGCTCAACCGGCCCCACGTGCACAACGCGGTCAACAAACAGTTCGTCGCCGATATGAACGCAGCCTGTTGGCAGTTGGATAAGGTCGAGGACCTTCGTGCCGTCATTCTACGTGGCGAAGGAAAGAGCTTTTGTTCTGGCGCGGACCTAAAGGACCGTCCCTTCGAGGAAGGAGCGAGCGCGACGGTATCGCGCTCCAAGGACAGCACACATATGTGTGATGCGCTCGCGAACCTCAGCGCCGTCACCATTGCTTGTATTCATAATTATTGCATTGGTGGCGGCGCGGTTCTGCCGACTTTCTGCGACTTCCGGATTGCCGCTAAGAGCACGTCGCTGACCATCAATGAAATCAGTATCGGTGTGAACCTCGGCTGGAATTCAATTCCGCCCATCGTACAGCTGGTCGGACCGGCGCGGGCCAAGGAGATGATCATCCTGGGACGGACCTATTCGGCGGAACAATTATTGGATATGGGCTACGTCAACGACGTCGTCGAGGATGACGATCTGATTGCCGCGGGGGAACGCCTCGCCGCGCAGATTTGCCGCCAACCTCCCATGCCGGTCTGGGCCACTAAAGCCTCGATTAATGCCTATAGCCGGGCGCTCGATCGCTCGGTCCAACACCTAGATCATCTCGCCATGGCATTCATGGGAAAAAGCCCCAACACAAAGATTGCGCGGGAGACTTATTTTGATAAATCTGCGCCGGATTACGTGGACGAATAACGGGCTGGACGTTCCCGATTTTCGGCGGATCTTTAGACACACAAACAATAAGAGATGGTATCAAAATGTCAGGAAGAGCGGATTATATTGTCGTCGGCGCTGGGTCGGCCGGATGCGTGGTCGCTAGCCGTCTCAGCGAAGACCCAACGGTAAATGTCGTTTTGCTGGAGGCCGGCCCGAAAGATCGCCATCCGATGATCCACGTCCCGGCCGGTATCCGCACACTCTTGGAACATCCCGTCATCAATTGGAACTACAGCAGCGAGCCAGAAGAAGGCAGCGGCGGGCGCCGCATTCATTGGCCGCGCGGTAAGGTGCTGGGCGGCTCAAGCTCGATCAACGGCATGCTCTATGTGCGCGGTAACCCGGCCGACTACGACGGTTGGGCACAGCGCGGGTGTACTGGTTGGGGCTACGATGACGTGCTTCCCTATTTCATGAAATCAGAAGATTTCCGCGGTGACGGCAGTGATGAGAAATATCGCAGTAAAGGCGGTCCGCTGGTGGTCGAGGATTACCGGACTGTCCTCCCGATCACGCATCGGTTCATCGAAGCTGCGCAACAGGCCGGCTTCCCGCTCACCAAAGATTACAATGGCGCGCAACAGGAAGGCGTCTCATATTCCCAGATGACGCGGAACCACCGCTTCCGCGCCTCCACCGCACGGACCTTCTTGGGTCAGGCCAAAGGACGTCCAAACCTGAAAATAATTACGGAAGCCCAGACTGGAAAGCTACTGTTCGACGGCAAGAAATGCGTTGGTGTCTCCTATCAACGTGGCGGTCGCGATTTGGAAGTCCGCGCCAACCGTGAGGTCATCGTCTGCGCGGGCGCCGTCAATTCACCGCATATCCTGCAAATATCCGGCATCGGCCCTGCCCAGCATTTGCAATCGATCGGAGTCGACGTCCTGCACGACTCTCCTGGCGTTGGCGGTAATCTCAATGACCACTATGTCGTCCGCATATCCCACCGCATCAAGGATATGATCACGATCAACGAGATGGCGCGTGGCCCGCGTCTGCTCGGAGAGATCGCGAAATACGCTTTCAAAGGGAATGGCGCGCTGACCATGGGGGTGACCGCAGCCATGGTGTTCAGCCGCAGCCGCGAAGGCTTGAGCAGCCCTGACTTACAATTGCTCTATACACCGACCAGCTACACCGGCCGTGTCATCGGCGATCTGGAGAAGAAGCCCGGGATTTCCGTTGCCATTTGTCCCGTACGCCCCGAGAGCCGGGGCACCATCATGGCTGAAAATTCGGACCCCATGGCACGACCGGTCATTCGGCCGAACTACCTCTCGGCGGAAAGCGATTCCCACGTCCTATTCTCAGGGATTCAACAGACCAAGAGCATTCTGGAAGCACCCGCGCTGGCCGAAGTCAGCCTTGGTCAGACAGTTCCGACCCGCGACATCAATACGGTCGAGGATGCCAAGCAATGGGCAAAGGACGAAGGGGCTACAATCTATCACCCGGTCGGCACCTGTAAGATGGGAGAAGACGCCATGTCGGTCGTCGATTCTCGCCTCAAGGTTCACGGCATCGACGGTCTGCGTGTCGTCGACGCTTCCGTCATGCCGACAGTCACTACCGGTAATACCAATGCGCCCACGATCATGATCGGCGAGAAAGCCGTCGCCATGATCAAGCAAGACGCAGCGGCCTAATTCAATCTGCAACGATCCCTTTTAAGGAGCTTCACCTTGAGCACATTCTACATGGTCGAAATGCACTATCCCCTGCACGATGATCGGAAGAAATTCAACGAGTTCTATCACAAGCACATCACCATGTTGCTCTCTATCGACGGCTTCATGTCGGCGCAGCGCTACGAATGCACCCATGATGCGAAAGCGCCTTTCCTCGCGGTCTACAGACACCGGGACGCCGGCGTCATCACCAGTGATAACTATACGTCACGTGCAGGACGCGATTCCGTCGATCCGACCTTCAAGGCGAAGATGAGTAACTGGGACCGCAATATGGTGGATGGCGATATTACCGATATGGACGTAGGTGAGGATGGATGGCTAGTGCTAATCGACCGCCTGGCCGTTGATAGTCCGCCATTGCCAGAGGATTTCACATCGCTAAAGATCATCGGCCTAGATGCGACAATTGCGGAACGCGGTGTAAAGGTCCTCCAGAACGGTGAGCCAAACTCACCCGCGGCGCAGGACGGTTGGTCCGTCCGCACATTCCGCCCTATCCATTCGCCCCGTTATCCGGAATAAACTTTCGTTAAGCCTCCCTTCGCCGTCCTGGGTCTGTCGAAGGGAGTTCGGCATTCGGTCAGCGTTACGCGATTACTTTGCGCAATGCATGCCCGCGGTTCATAGTATGTTGGCGGACATCCGTCGCCCAGCGGCCTTTCTCGGCCTGGGTCGCCCATTCGGCGCTTGCCAGAACTTCGGGGCTGTCGATCTCGTAAATCGCAATATAGGTGGCGACATTGCCACTCGGCAAATGCACGTCATTGCCGCCAATACTGACCGTGAAGCCTTCGGATTTTGCTCGCGTCACGCCGTGCACACCCGGTACGGTCGAGATGAACGGAACGTGCTCTGTGTCATAGACTTCGTTGAATAAAGCTTCGTGCTCCACATCGATATCCATACTGACTTCGAAGAAATAACGCGTGTTGATCGGCATTTTGTTTCCCTGCTTATGTCTGATTTGTTAAGGCGAGTATCCCGCGTTCATTCCAAATCCTCCAGGATCATCAATCCATTGATCCGCTGGCCAAGTGTCACATTCAAAATAGATTGCAAACTGACAGAGACACCAAAGTTCACCGCCGGAGAATTATCTTGGATGTGATCGAATATTATTACGCCTTGGCCTCGCCGTGGTCATTTATCGGCAATGGAAAACTGCAGGAAATCGCCGATGAGTTCGGATTGAAAATCGATCCCATCATCATCGACTACGACGAAATGTTCACCGCTGCCGAAACCGTACCGCTTCCCAAAAGGCCGCGCCTACGTAAAGAGTATAGACTCGTTGATCTAAAGAGGTGGGCCGCATTTCGAAATGTGACTTTCAATGTAGAACCTCAGTTCTATCAAGGCGAAGTTGAAGAGCCTAATGAACGGGACGGCGCATTAATGGTAGTCGCGGCAAAGGAGGCGGGTTTGGATTCATTAAAACTGGCCCATGCATTTTCCCGCGCATTGTGGGCGGAACAGCGCTTTCCTTTCGTGCGCGACGAACTGATAGCCATCGCCACTGCAGAAGGTTTTGACGGTGAGGTGCTTTGGGAGCGATCAAGATCGGATGCCATTGCGGAATCATATGCAAACAACACGCGGCAATCCATTGACCGAAACGTCTTCGGAATGCCCTTCTATATCGTCGACGGTCAACCTTATTGGGGGCAAGACCGCTTGGAATTGATAGAATATCAATTGTCCCATTCGTAGCGGCATAAATTTAGGAACAGGGTCATGCTGGAGGAGGTAACGATCGCCTGAGTTCTTTAACGATTATATATCCGCTGCCAAAAAAACAAAATCAAAGGCATCGCATAGGCCGCGCAGATTGCAGTCCTTGATCTTCTCGCAAGCCATTGGATTTTGTTATAATCAAGAGGGTTGTTCTGTCTTTAATACTACAGGAATAGCGGAATGGAAGCTCGCTTCTCGGAGGATTTTAAACCAGGGGAAATTTACGACCTGGGGAAATATACGGTTAGCAGAAATGAGATTATCGACTTTGCAAAAAAGTATGACCCATTTCCGTTTCACATAGATGATGAGGCGGCAGCGGAAACTGTTTTTGGGGGTATAATTTCAAGCGGTTGGCTTACCAGCCTTATTTGGCTCCGGTTAATGCACCAAAACTTTTTGACCTATGAAACGATCTTGGGCTCGCCAGGCCATGAGGAAGTAAAATGGCCTAATCCAGTTAGACCCGACGATGAATTGCAGGGGAACGCCGAAATATTAGAGAGCCGCGTTTCTAAAAGTAGACCTGACATGGGGTTTGTAAGGTATCGCGCAATTCTGCTTAACCAAAATGGTGAAGTAGTTTTTGATACTACAAGCACACTGATCGTCAAACCTCGCCCTAAAAATTGACAGAATTGTATTCTGGAAATTTCCCTCGATCGGAAGAATGACACGATGGCTAGGCACTAATCGCCAATGAGCAAGAAAGGTAAGAAAAAGGTGATCAGCCCCTGCCAATCCATCTGTCGATTAGATGCCAACGATGTTTGCGAAGGCTGCGGGCGCACCAAGAAAGAAATTCGTGAGTGGAAGATTTATAGTGATAAGAGGCGTAGGGTAATCATGAATAGATTGCTCAATTCCGATACCCGCAGCCCCATAGACGAACACCGCAAATGACATGCGCGATGATTGTAGGGGGTTTGATTGCGGCATGCCCCCCGCGACCATTCATCATTTAATAGGGAGGTAGGCCGATGCTTGAGTACGGAATAGTAGAGCTGCAGCC
>CAJWTF010000061.1 GCA_913046825.1 uncultured Rickettsiales bacterium
AATCGATAAAATTATCCGACTACCGTCCACCCGATTTTTTGGTGGACCGAATCGAGCTGACATTTAATCTCGAGGAAGAGGTGACGCATGTCCGCAGCCGGTTGTCGCTCTGCGCCGCAGAGATGAAGGATGGTCGCATCCCACCACTGATCTTGGACGGCGAAGACCTCGATTTGAAATTGGTTTCGATCGATGGTCACGCTCTGACTGACGACGCCTATGACGTGACCGCGACGAACTTAACGATCAAAGAGCCGCCGCGTGGGGAATTTTCTCTGGAAATCGAGGTGGGAATCAGGCCGCAAGAAAATACCAAGCTGGAAGGCTTGTATAAATCGAGTGGAAATTACTGCACGCAGTGCGAGGCGGAAGGTTTCCGGCGGATCACATATAATTTCGACCGGCCGGATGTCATGTCGGTCTATACGGTGAGGATAAGCGCTGATAAGTCCTGTTACCCGGTATTGCTTTCCAATGGCAATCTGGTGGAGCGGGGTGAGACGCCGGATGGGCGACATTGGGTCGAATGGCATGATCCGTATCCCAAACCTGCATATCTGTTTGCCTTGGTCGCCGGAGATTTAGCCGTCGCCGAGGATCGGTTTACGACTATGTCAGGGCGCGATGTCGCACTACAGATCTTCGTGGAACACGGAAAAGAAAGCCGCTGCGGACATGCCATGGAATCGCTGAAGAAAGCGATGCGCTGGGACGAGGAACGTTTCGGTCTCGAATACGACCTGGATATCTACATGATCGTCGCCGTCAGCGACTTCAACATGGGCGCGATGGAGAACAAGGGCCTCAATGTTTTCAATGATAAATACGTCCTCGCCGATCCGGATACAGCGACAGATTCGGACTACAGCTTTATTGAAGCCATTGTTGCGCACGAGTATTTCCACAATTGGACCGGTAACCGCGTCACCTTGCGCGACTGGTTTCAACTGAGCCTGAAAGAGGGACTGACCGTTTTCCGAGATCAGGAGTTCTCGGCCGACGTGAGATCGGGCGCGGTTAAGCGCATCCAAGATGTCAGAACGTTGCGGGCGCGGCAGTTTCCGGAAGATGCGGGACCGCTCGCCCATCCGGTGCGTCCATCTTCCTATATAGAGATCAACAATTTTTATACCGCGACGGTTTACGAAAAAGGCGCGGAACTGGTTCGCATGATCCAGACCATCGTCGGGCGTGACGGTTTTACACGGGGGGTGCAGCGCTATCTTTCGGATAACGACGGTTGCGCGGCGACGGTCGAGGATTTTATCGTTGCGATTGAGGGCACGACCGGTGCCGACCTTTCCCAGTTTACGGATTGGTATGGTCAAGCCGGGACGCCCAAGCTGGAAATCGAAAAAGAATATGATCCAGCGAGTCGCCAGTGCTTACTTACCTTTCGGCAATCGACGGCCGAGACGCCGGGACAGCTTGACAAGAAGCCACTCCATATCCCGGTTCGTCTCAGCTTGTTGGATCGCTCGGGTGCGGCCGTGCCTTTGCGTAGAGATGGCGACGCGGAAGCGCCAACGAGCCGGACGATCGAGCTGCACAAAGAGATGGAGAAGATTGTCTTCTCCGACGTGGAAAGTGACCCGATTATCTCTGCACTGCAGGATTTTTCGGCGCCGATCGTCCTCTCCACAGCCACGAGCGGTTCCGATCGCGCTTTCTTGTTGGCCCATGATCCCGACCTTTTCAACCGTTGGGAAGCCGGGCAGCAATACGCGACGGATTATTTAATCCGTAGGATCGACTCACTGCGGCAGGGAGAGAGTGTCCGGGCGCCGGATGAGTTCATCGATGCGCTGGGCGCATTGCTGCGTGACGGCTCGCTAGAGACAGCATTCGTCGCGGAGGCGGTGTTGCTGCCCAGCGAAGAATATCTCGGCAATCAAATGACCCGCGTCGATGTTGACGCCATACACAACGCTCGCGAAGGGCTGCGCCGGGAGATTGCGTCGCAATTGAAGGGTCTTTGGCTGCAGGTTTATTGCGAGCACCAATCGAATCGACCCTATGATCCGAATCCTGATGATGCAGCCAGTCGGAAACTGAAGAACTGCGCTCTATCCTATTTGATGTCCTTGCCGGAGCCGGACATGAGGTCCCTCGGAGCTGCTCAATTCGAAGCCGCCGATAATATGACGGATTCGATTGCCGCTCTTGCTTGTCTGAATGATATCAAAGGCCCCGAGCGCGAGAAGGCGTTCGACGATTTTTATCTCCGTTGGAAGGACGATCACCTTGTCCTTGACAAATGGTTCGCGCTCCGCGCGTCATCGTCTTTGTCGGAAACGCTGTCGGATGTGCGGGAGTTGATGGGCCATCCGGCATTCTCGATCCGCAATCCGAACAAAGTGCGCGCCCTCATCGGTGCATTTTGCGCGGGCAATCAACTGCGGTTTCATGCGGCCGATGGTGGCGGTTATGAGTTCCTCGCCGATCAGGTCATGGTGTTGGATGAATTGAACCCGCAGGTTGCCGCGAGATTGTTGGCGCCACTTGGCCAATGGCGCCGATTCGACTCAGATCGTCAAGAATTGATCCAAGGCCAATTGGATCGTGTTTTAGCGAAACCGGGGCTTTCTCGAGATGTTTACGAAATCGCGTCAAAATCTCTGGAGTAGAAACTAAGGTGCGTTTGGTTGCACTCGACTTGCAGCGAGCGCACATTTTTTTCAATGTGGCATGCCCTTCGGTAATGGGTACGGCTTGGACGTTAAGGAATTCGAAATAAGAACTGTCGATGTCGAAATTTATGCTGATTACGCGCGGACTTTGACGGCGTTGTGTCTGGTGCATTGCTGTATGAGCGAGAGATGGTCTAAGACGTCGTTTTCGCTCAGCCAACGAGATGCAGGCCGGACGCGTTCCTGTTTCAGATAATGATATCATGGCGAGCCTTCCCCATAACGAAGATGTCGTTTTGTGTTTTGACCACCATCTCAGCGAGGCGGAGCGGGTCGGAGAACGTGATAACCTCGTGATCGATCCGGAGCCCCCGTCTGCGGCACGGGTGATTTATAATCATTTCGGCGGACGCAGAGGGTTCTCTATGTTACCGACCGATCTGGTGAAGGCGGTATATCAAGCGGATTTGGCGGATTACTAAGAAGAAGATATTCTGGAGCCGACTGATTGGACGTTGATCAATTGCGTCACCGATCCACGAACTGCTCTATCCCGCTTCGTTCATTTTGAAATCAGCAACGATCAATTGATGATAGATCTGATGCATTATTTCCGTCGGCACGAACCGGCGGAAATTCTCGATATTTCGGATATTGAGGAACGCGTGAATTTGTTCTTGGAGCATGGCGAATATGCGGAATTGCAAATCCGTAAGAACGCCAAAGTCCGAGGCAAGACCGTGGTTGTGGATCTGCGTCAAGAAGATACGATTTATGCCTGCAACTGCTTTATGATTTACGCGCTCTACAATGGATGTAATTAGTCGTTTTTTTTAAATCCGATGGAAAATTCGGATGTCGTCGAGATCGCAATGGATAAGTGGAATCTGGATCGTAGTTCAAATACCAATGTGGGCATCTTGATGCTCGAATACGGTGGCAGCGGTTACGAAGCCGTTGGTACCTGCCGGGTGCCAAAAGGCGATGTGGATGAAGTCTTGGCCGCGCTGCTTGAAAAAAATGCGGGTAGCTAGACAACAATCCTTAAAATGATGTCGAGACGCCGCCGTCGACGGTTAGAATGTGCCCGTTGACGTAAGAGGCGGCCGGCGACGCAAGAAAGACCGCGGCACCGGCGATTTCCGACGGATCGCCCCAACGTTTTAAGGGCACGCGCAAATCAACCCAATGATTGACGTCAGGGTCGACGGCCATTTCCGCGTTTGCTTCCGTTCGGAAGAAACCCGGTGCGATCCCGTTGCATCTTACCCCTTGCGGGCCAAGTTCGGTTGCCAAGGCCCGGGTCAATCCTTCCAGTCCGGCTTTTGTCGCGACATAAGCGGAATCATCAACTTTGCCGAGCGGTCCGGCGATTGACGTCACATTGATGATGCAGCCGCCGCCTCGCTCGATCATTCTGGGGGCGAGCAACCGTGCGAGGTTATGTGCGCCAACCAAGCCGCCGTCGAGCATGTCGCGGAAATCTTGCGGCATCAATTCGGCTATCGGACGACGTGTGCGCGGACCGATATTGTTGACGAGTATATCGACTACGGGTGCTTGTTCCGCGACCCATTGTGTAACCGCGGCGGTATCGGACGCGTCCAAGACGATGGCTTCCGCTTGCAGATAGGATTCTGAGAGCATCTGGACATTGTTTTCCAGGACCTTGCGGTCGCGACCGTTCAGGATCGTATGCGCACCCGCTTCCGCCATGGATTTAGCGAACTCCCAGCCGAGACCGCGGGATGATCCTGTGATGAGAGCCGTTTTACCGGATAGGCTAAACCGCTGCGTATGTTTCGAATGTTCCATTATGCATGGTGTTAGCATGTGTTTGCGGAGCTCGGAAAGACTGACGAATTTGTGTGTTGCTGATATGTCGCATAAACACGAACTAGAGGGATATATGTGACCCAATGGCGTTTGGAGAGATGATGACGACAGAAACGGTTGAGACCGATATATGCGTGATCGGCGCGGGATCGGGCGGATTAAGCGTCGCTGCCGGTGCCTCGCAAATGGGTGCCCGCGTTGTCTTGATAGAGCGTGGGAAAATGGGTGGAGACTGTCTGAATTACGGTTGCGTGCCGTCGAAAGCGTTGATCGCGGCGGGCCATAGGGCCGAGGAACTCCGGAAGGCCGAAGTGTTCGGGATCAAACCCTCTGTACCCGAGGTGGATTTTTCGAAGGTCCACGAACACGTCCACACCGTCATTGGCGCGATTGAGCCAAACGATTCCGTGGAACGGTTCGAAGGATTGGGTGTCCATGTAATACAAGCTACCGGTCGTTTTACCGGGCCGCGCGAAGTGATGGCTGGAGGTGTCACGGTTCGTGCCAAATTTTTTGTGGTTTCCACCGGTTCTTCCGCCGGCGTTCCGCCGATCCCGGGCTTGAGCGACGTTCCGTATCTCACGAACGAGACGGTTTTTGATCTTACAGAATGCCCGGAGCATCTCATTGTGATTGGTGGTGGTCCAATCGGGTGCGAATTGGCGCAAGCGCATCGGCGCTTGGGCGCGAGGGTCACCGTATTGGAAATGTTCAGTATTCTTGAGAAGGACGATCCGGAAGCCGCCGAGGTTGTGCGGCGACAACTTCAGCGCGAGGATGTTAAATTGCGCGAAGGCGTGCATATTGTCGGCGTGTCGGAAGAAGCAGGGGGTGTTGTCGTCGACATCAACGCTGATGGCGTGTCCGAACGTATTAACGGAAGTCATGTGTTGGTGGCAGCTGGGCGCAGTCCGAATTTAGACGGGCTCAACCTTGAAGCCGCGGGCATTAAATATTCCCCCAAGGGTATCGACGTAGACGCGCGACTGCGGTCTTCCAACAAACGCGTCTTCGCCATCGGTGATGTCGCGGGGGCACTCCAATTCACCCATGTTGCCGGGTATCACGCGGGAATTGTGATCCGCAACGCATTGTTCAAACTACCGGCAAAGGTGAACTATAAGGCCGTGCCCTGGGTGACCTATACTGACCCCGAACTTGCGAACGTAGGTTTGACCGAAGATCAGGCAAAGGAACGCCTTGGCGACAATATCCGGATCTTGCGTTGGCCGTTCGGCGAGAACGACCGGGCGCAGGCGGAGCGTAAAACCGATGGGTTTATAAAGGTGATTGCCGACCGTAAGGGCCGTATACACGGCGCCTGTATCGTAAGGTCGCATGCCGGTGAACTCATACTTCCTTGGGTTTTGGCCGTCGGTCAGGGATTGAAAATTGGTGCAATGGCGAGTGCGATTGTGCCCTATCCGACCCAAAGCGAAGTCACGAAGCGAGTTGCTGGGAGTTTTTATACCGCTTCTCTTTTCGGGGATCGCACCAAGAAGCTGGTCCGGTTTCTTCTGCGGTTGTAAGTCTTGCCGTTACATCGACACAAAATACGCCTGTCACCATAGTTTGGCGCAGTTAACGCAAACAAGGGCGCTTCGGAATGGCCAGAAGGCCAAGCAAACGTGTACCCAGATACCGTGAAATCGCACAAACTCTGCGGTTGGAACTAGCGGGTGAGGTTTATTCTCTCCGTGGTTTATTTCCGAAGGAGTTGGATTTGTGCGAGCGGTTTAGCGTTAGCCGGTTCACGATTCGCAATGCATTGGCGGAGTTGGACGCGGCGGGATCGGTTGAGCGACGAAAGGCGATTGGGACGATTGTTAAGGCGTTGGAGCCGGCTACGGCCTATGTCCAAACCTTTCATACCGTTGAAGGATTGCTGCAATACGCTGCCGGCACTGCGTTAGATATCTTGGAGATGATCAAGCTTCAGGCGGGTGCTGAATGGCGGGTTGGTTCGATTTGGAGGAAGGGGCCAGGATAGTGCGCCTGGGTGGCTTGCGAAGTGAGACGGAGACCGGGCGCAAACTTTGCTGGACTGAGATATACATCCGGCCTGAATTCTCCGGATTTCTATAGTAGATCGGCCTAGATGATAGGCTGGTCCATAAGGTTCTGGAGGAAGTCTTCGATGAGAAGGTCCAAAAAGTAAAACTGGAGCTGTCCGCTTGCATGTTGAGCGAAAAGCGAGCCGAACAGCTGGAGATCGAGGACGGTACCGCTGTTTTGCGCGTGGTTTGGCAATATTCGCCTACCGACGGTCGCGTTCTCTAAATTTCCGTCAGTGATCATCCCGAGGATCGGCACACTTACCGCTTGGAGTTTTCCTACGAGACGCTAGGTAGCTAATCGGTCCAACATTGGGAGGTCCGTATGGAAGCCAATCGCACATATCTGTTCTGTCCCGGTAATCATCCACGCAAAGTCGAAAAAGTTTTCGTATCCGGCACCGATGTCGTCATTCTCGACCTTGAGGACGCTGTCGCCATCTCTGAAAAACCGGCGACACGCGTGGTTGCGGTGGAAGCCCTGAAACATCCGCGCCGTTGTCGCGGCTATGTGCGGGTGAACGCCTATGACACGGAATTCTGCTACGGCGATATTAGTGAGATTGTCGGGCCTTGGCTCGACGGAATCGTTTTGCCTAAGCTGGAAAGCGTCGACGATCTGAGCTCGGTCGATTGGTTGGTCGGCAATCTCGAGCGTGAGCGTGGAATGGCAGTCGGCTCGATCGATATCATGCCGATTATTGAAACTGCGAAAGGTCAAGACGCGGCGCGCGACATCGCCCGCGCCGGGACGCGGATCAAGCGTCTGTCCTTCGGTGCTGGTGATTATACCAAGGATCTTGGCATGGAGTGGTCCTTAGCGGAGACCGAACTTGCCAGTATGCGGGCCGAAATGGTCGTCGCGTCCCGTGTCGGTGAATTAGAGCCGCCCATCGATACGGTCTTCATCCACATTCGTGAGCACGATAGTTTCTTGGACTCTTGCAATCTGGTGCGCGATCTTGGATTTCAGGGAAAACTCTGCATCCATCCAGATCAGGTGCCGGTTGCCAATAGCGCGTTCACACCGACGGCAGAACAACTTGCTTTCGCACACAAGGTCATTGATGCATTTGCCGAAGCCGAGGCCGCAGGGTCAGCCTCGATTCAAATCGACGGTTACTTCGTCGACTATCCCATCGTCGATAAGGCACAACGGATCGTCGACGTGGCGGAGGCAATCGCGCGTGCCGAGGCTGTGTGACCGAATTATGGAATGCAATTAGTATGAGTAATCCTCTACCGTCATTACTGCGAAGGCGGGAATGACGGAGAAGAGAGTTGTCGTCAATGATAGTCGTGTTCTGAAAAATTCTGGTAGTGGGAGAAAACCATGAATGACGTATCAACAGTTTCGGTCGCCGAGACCGGCACATTATCCCAATCCATGGCGGGTTTTGTCGAAGGGTTCGATTTAGACCGCGTGCCGGCGGAGGTGATTGCCCGCGCTAAGCTCAATATCTTGGATGCGCTCGGGATCGGGTTCGCATCAGTCGGTTTCGATTTTGCCAAACGCCTGGCGTCGGCGCTGCAGGAGATAGGTGGTAACGGCGACTATCCGATCATCGGTATGGATTTACGCCTCACGCAACGGGACGCGGCGCATCTGAATGGCACGCTCATTCATGGGCTTGATTATGACGACACGCATAGTGGTGCGGTTGTTCACACCTCGGCCAGTGCCGTGCCGACCATGCTGTCGGCGGGTCTCGCCACTGGGGCCACTGGGCGCCAGGCATTGGGTGCTTTCCTGATTGCCTCCGAAGCCGCCAGCCGCATAGGAGCGGCTGCCAATGGTGGGTTCCATCAACGGGGATTTCATCCGACTGGTGTCGTCGGCGCTTTTGGCTCCGCCATTGGGGCCAGCTATCTCTATGGCCTCAAGGGCGATCAATTGCTCGACGCACAAGGCATCGTGCTGTCGCAAGCCGCAGCGAGCCTTGAATTTCTGGACGATGGGGCTTGGACCAAACGCAATCATCCGGCTTGGGCCAGCGTGTGCGGCCAAACAGCAGCGATGATGGCGAAGCATGGGTATTTCGGTCCGCGCAAACCGTATGAAGGGCGCTATGGTCTATTCAATCTTTATATGCGTGATCCGGCGATGGCCGACCCGCGTGTCATGACGCACGGTCTTGGCGAGGCGTGGAGTATGATGGATATCGCCTTCAAGCCCTATCCGGCCTGCCACTTCAATCACGCTTTTGCGGACGCGACCTTGGCGTTGAAGGAGAGACACGGATTGAGCCCGGCGGACGTCAAATCCATGACGGCGCGCATTCACGAGGATCAATCGAACGTGGTGTGTGAGCCGGAGGCCAATAAGATGCATCCGCAGAACGCTTATGATGCACAGTTCAGCGTGCACTACATCATGTCCGCTAGCTTGACGCGGGGGCAATTCACCCTCGACGAGTTGGAAGACGACGCGCTGCGCGATCCGACGATCCTCGACCTCTGCTCGAAGTCCGGCTATGAGATCGATCCTGACTCCGCCTATCCGAAGTATTATTCGGGCGAGGTGGTGATTGAGACCACGGATGGACGCACGCTGTCGCACCGTGAGGGCATCAATCGCGGTTCCGCCGACAATCCGGTTTCACAAGCGGATCTCGAAGCGAAGTTTTTTGCCAATGCCACCCGCACCGTCAGTCAAGAGAAGGCCGAAGCGGTAAAGGCGGCGGTGATGAGTCTTGAGACACATGATAATCTGAATGCCTTGGCCGATGCGCTCGTCGCCTGAGGGGGAGAACTACCGCCATGTTCATGACATCCGACGATTTTCGGGAATCCTTGCGCCGCTATAATCCGCGCGTCTTCTGTGACGGCGACCGGATCGAGAGTGTGGCGGACGAGCCTCGGTTCCGCCCCGGTGTAGATGCTATCGGTGTCACCTATGATTTCGCCTTGGAGGCGGACTACCGTCCCCTGATGGTGGCTGAGCAGCACACGACCGGACAGGACGTTAACCGGATGCTGCATATCTGCCGCACGCCCCAGGACTTGGTCAACAAGCTCGAGGCGGTGCGTCTGCTGTGCCGCGAAGTTGGCTGTGCGCAACGGTATCTCACCCACGATGCGTTGAATGCGATTTATCAGGCGACATATCGGATCGACGAGGATAAGGGCACCGAGACGCACCAACGTTTCCTCAACTATCTGCATAAGGTCCAGGACGAGGATCTGACTCTCGGTGTTGCGATGACCGATGGCAAAGGCGACCGGAAGCTGCGACCATCGGACCAACCCAATCCAGATTCCTATGTGCATATCAAGGAACGTCGTGCCGATGGCGTGGTCATACGGGGTGCCAAGGCGATCATCACGGCAGCGCCGTACGTCCATGAATATCTCGTCATGCCGGGCCGTAATATGACGGACGCGGACGCGGAATTCGCGATCTGCTGCGCCATCCCGGTCGATGCGGAGGGTATCACCATCGTCTCGCGCCCGGCCGGCCGTCACGATGATGCCTCGGCTAAGTTCAGTGCAAAATATGGCCAAGCGACTGGTGTTGCGATCTTCGACGACGTGTTCGTACCTTGGGACCGGGTATTTATGGCGGGCGAGTGGGAACACTCGCAATTCCTGACCTCGACCTACGCGACTCATCACCGGCACAGCTGCATCGGCGCGCGGGCTGGGTTCGGCGACTTGTTGATCGGTGGGGGTGTAATGATGAGCGAGGCTAACGGCCTTTCCGTCGAAGCCACGCCGCATCTGCGCGATAGCATGGTTGAGCTAATTAAGATTGTCGAAGGGTTCTACGCCTGTGGTGTTGCGGCCTCTGTCTATGGCTTTGCGGACCCGGCGGGTAGCTTTCAACCGGATGGCGTCTTCGCCAATGTCGGCAAGCTAATGATGGCGACGCAAATCTACGACATGCATCGGATCGCCCATGAAGTCTCCGGCGGCCTAATCGTGGCGTTGCCTGGCCCGGACGAAGATCACAATCCGGAAACGGCGGGCGATCTCGCTACAATGCTGCAGGCGCGCGCGGACATCCCGCATGGCCACCGCGCCGAAGTCGCGCGGTTCATGGAAGACCTGACGGCGTCGAAGACGGGATCGTGGATGTCCGTCATCAGTTTGCATGGCGGTGGATCACCGGCGGCGATGAAGCGTGAAATCTATCGCTACTATCCGATTGAAGAGCGGGTTCAGCTGGTCGAAAAACTACTCGACCGTGACGTCTTGGCGAAAGATGGCAAGCGCGTCTCCAAGCAACCGGGTCGTTGTTGTCCGGTCGGCTGCCAGGTGCCAGAGACACCGCAACTTGACTATAAGCCGGACGATACGCCAAGGCTGGAAAAACTCGATCCGGCCGCGGAGTAGCGGACAGCACCTGCTGGCTAAAGGGATGTAATTCCTCTAGCTCTGTCCATCCCTACAGATGAGACGGCGCATGGCCGAGGCCGAAGAAGGAAAGCAGGATCAGAGCTGGCGGGGTCTTTGGCTTTCGTCGGGAGCTTTGTCGCTCGGACTTCTTGGCGACTCCCTGATTTACGTCGTCTTGCCTGTAAATGCGGAAGCCTTCGGCGTTAGTCTGTTTTGGGTAGGCATTCTGCTGGCAGCAAATCGTGTCATCCGCACCTTTACCTGCGGCTTCATGGCACATTTCGGCTAACGCGTCGGGCTTCGCAATCGTTGTATCATCGCTTGTATCACAACGGTCCTCTCGACCGTAAACTACTGCGTGTTCCAGGGATGGGCGCCATTACTTGGCGGGTGGCTGTTGTGGGGGATGTCCTATGCCGCCTTGTTGCTCGTCACTTTGGGCTATGCGGCGAGTGATCGTGCCAAGACGGAAACGCGTGTCGGCTCCAGCCGGGCGGTGACGCAACTTGGCCCCGTTCTGGCACTCACGGGAGGGGCATGGCTCGCCGGTGTTGTCGGCCCGCAGGATGTTTTTTGATCTGTGGACTTCTCTTACTCGTCGCGTTGCCGATGGCTTTTATGCTGCTGGTCCGTCTGCAAGGTGCTGCGAAACCACCGGCAACCCGGCCGGCGATGCTGCCGAAACCCGATCGTTTGGATATGTTGATCTTCTGGATTGGCGTCGGCGCGGACGGCATTTTCGTCATGGCGATGACGATTATGCTGGCGCGGCAAGCATCCTTAGAGCTGGCCATGATTTCGGGTGGTACGTTGTTGGCGGGTCGGCACTTCGCCGGGATCGTCGCAGCACCATTGGTGGGCATGATCGCGGATCGGGTTGGTGTGCGGATTCCGCTCGTTGCCATGCCAGCTCTTTTGATCGCCAGGTTTCTGATGATCGGGTTGCGCTGCTTCGCGTTCGGGGCGGGCGCCATAATTGTGTCTCAAGGCGCTCTGGCGGCATTGTTTCCAGCCCGGTGGCGCATTTCTCGACTTCGGGTGTCATGCAACCGTTGGCGCGAAATCAGACGTGGCGAGATGCTGGCGCCGCGGTCGGTCCCATCGGTGCCGGATTGCTGATCGGAATAGTGACGCCCGAGGTGATGCATATGGTGCTTGCCGCGATATGCGCCGTCACTTTGTTATTGTTAATGACATCTCAAATGTGGCGTCGGAGCGAGAGTTGAAGTCGTTCCAGGCTGGCCAATTGTCGGCGGCTGGCCGATTGTTGCGGGATTGTGTCAATTCGTAGCCAAGCATGACCACTTCCGGCGAAACAGAACAAAATAAACCTGATACTGGTTGGCGCAGTCTCTGGCTGTCCTCCTGGGCGCTATCGCTGTCGCTTTTTGGCGATGCGTTGATCTATATCGTCTTGCCGGTCAATGCTGACCTGTTCGGCATTAGCCTCGCTTGGGTTGGTGTGTTGTTGGCGGCCAATCGGATCATTCGCACTTTCACATACGGATTCGTCGCACAATTGGGCGAACGGATCGGGCTGAAAAACCTCTGCATTCTGGCGTGCTGCACGGCTATTCTTTCAACGGCAGGATACGGATTTCTACACGGCGGCTGGCCATTATTGGGTTCACGTGTTGTTTGGGGTTTGTCTTATGCCGGGCTGCTGCTCGTCACCTTGGCCTATGCGGCGCGGGACCGGGCGAAGACCGGCACACGGGTTGGTGTGAGCCGCGCCATAGAGCAGGTCGGGCCACTTCTGGCACTGACCGTCGGCACGTGGCTTGCGGGCATCGTCGGACCTCGAGACGTGTTCCTGTATTTGACCGTGGCTGCACTCATAACCTTACCAATGGCGTTTATATTACCGTCGAAGTCGGATGATGGGCCCCCCGTGGCACCGTCGGCCCGGCCCAGTATGTTCCCGAAACCGGATCGCTTCGACATTCTGATTTTCTGGATGGGGGCGGGCATCGACGGCGTCTTTACGCTCACCATCGTGATCATGTTTGCGCAGCAAACCTCGGTTGAACTCGCCATGGTTTCCGGTGGATTGATTCTGGCGGCCCGGCGGATTGCGGAAATGGTGGCCGCACCCGCATCTGGGGCCATCGCCGACAAGTTTGGCGTGCGCCGTCCCTTGATCGCGTCGTCGATTTTTGTCGTGGCGGGCTTTGTACTTGTCGGTATGGGATGGCTTGTGTCGGGATCACTCCTGATTGTCATCGCGCGGGGGGCACTCGGCACCCTGTTCCCCGCCGCGGTCGCTCATTTCGCACCGGCGGGGGTGTTGCAGCCCCTGGCGCGAAATCAAACCTGGCGTGATATCGGCGCGGCGGCGGGGCCGCTCGGCACTGGGGTCTTACTCGGGGTTTTCACACCAGAAGTCATGCATCTCGCGATTGCCGTGATTTACGCGATCAGCTTTATTTGGTTGATGATGTCGCCGATCTGGCGACGCGCACCTGAATAGCGCCGCTTGCCGCTCTGATCATCGGAAATACCTGTTCGAAGAGTGGTTTCACGGAGGGCCGAATGGGCGAGCGTATTCTCGAAGGTATTAAGGTTGTCGAACTTGCGACATATATCGCGGGGCCGGCATCGACCGTGGTCTTGGCGGATTTTGGTGCGGATGTGATCAAGATCGAGCCTCCAGGCCGGCCTGATCCCTATCGTGGCGGGCATCTGCGCGGCAGCGACGCACCAAAATCCGAATACCCCTACGGCTATATCGTCGACAATCGAAACAAGAAGGGCGTCGCCCTCGATATCAAGACCGAGGTTGGGCGTGTCGCCTTTAATCGGTTGATCGAAGGGGCGGATGTCTTCGTCACTAACATGCCTATTCCGACACGTGAGCGTTTGAGCATTTCCTACGGGGATATTCGTGCCATCAACGAACGCATCGTCTATGCCTCGATCTCCGCTTATGGCGAAAAGGGCCCGGAAGCGGGACGGCCGGGTTTCGATTCGACGGCGCTTTGGGCGCGTACCGGATTGATGGACTTGGTGAAGCCGGGACCAGAATCGCCGCCCGCACGTTCCTTGCCGGGCATGGGGGATCACCCGACGGCGATGTCTTTATACGCGGCGATCATGACCGGATTGTTCCGCCGCGAACGCACGGGCAAGGGCGGGCACGTCTCCACGTCGTTGATGGCCAATGGCGTCTGGTGGAATGGGTTGCTGACCCAAGCGATGCTCTGTGGCGGTCAAGTGGTTTGCCGTCCGCCGCGCGAGAACGCGGGCAATCCGTTGCACAATCTTTACCAGACGCGGGACGAGCGTTGGATCCACATCGTCTTCAATACCAACCTGCAGCGTTGGCCGGAATTCGCCGATCTCATCGCGAGGCCAGAGGTCGGGACCGACCCGCGCTTTGATAGCCAAGAAGGCCGCATCGCGAATAGTGCCGCGTTGATCCCGATCATGGAAGCGGCGTTCGCCGAGCGTGATTTTGCGGAATGGGTCCAGCTTTTGGACGAGAACCGCTTCACCTTCGGGGATGTTCGCACGATCGACGATATTCCAAATGACCGGCAGATGCTGGAAGGCCGCGTGCTGCGCCCGATCGACGATCCGGCCGCCGGGGCTGACTATGTGGTCGACACGCCGATCTGGGTCGAAGACAGCGAGAAAGTAGCGCCCGTCATGCCGCCTGAGCTCGGCGAACATACGGAAGACGTGCTGCGGGCCATAGGCTATGACGACGAAGGATTGGCCGAACTCCAGGCGGCGGGAGCCATTCTTTAGTGCCTTGCCAATCCTAGCTTGTCGGTTACCTATTCCCGAGTGCCTTTTACGAGTGGGAGTGTGGTGATGGGTGAGGGAATCCTCGACGGAATCAAAGTGCTGGACGTCGCCAGTTTCATTGCCGCTCCGGCAGCGGGAACGGTGATGGCGGATTTCGGCGCCGAAGTGATCAAGGTCGAGCCGATCGGGACCGGCGACCCCTTGCGCTATAGTCTTCGCGGACCCGGATATGGCCAAAGTCCTGCGCACCACGAGTGGTTCGTCGACAATAGAAATAAGAAAGGCATCGCCCTTAACCTGAAAACCGAAGAGGGCCGGGCGGTCCTTTATCGTTTGTGTGAGAGCGCGGATGTCTTTATCACCAACATGCCGTTCGGCCCGCGTGAGCGGTTGGGCATCCGCTATGAGGATATTGCACCACTGAACGAGAGGCTGATCTACGCGTCGGTGTCAGCTTACGGTGAGACGGGTCCGGAATCTGACCGTACCGGGTTCGATTCGACGGCGCTCTGGGCGCGCTCCGGCATGATGGACCTCATCAAACCTTCGCCGGAATCGCCTCCGGCGCGCTCACTGCCGGGCATGGGCGATCATCCGACGGCGGTGTCCCTGTTTGGTGGTATCATGTTGGCACTTTACCGGCGAACCATGACCGGGAAAGGTGGCATGGCTTCGACCTCGCTGATGGCGAATGGTGCCTGGGGGAATGCATTGTCGATCCAGGCGGTGTTGTCGGGTGGTGAGGTTGCGCATCGACCGGCACGCGAGAACGCAATGAGTGCCGTAAACAATTTCTATCAATCGAAGGACGGTCGCTGGTTTCATTTGATCATGATTACCGGACAGGCCCGCTTTCCGGAATTGGCCGCGATCCTGGGGCGACCCGAAATCAACGACGATCCTCGCTTCGCGACGGCGGAGTCCCGCACCGATAATGCCAAGGCGTTAATTGTGGAGCTGGATGTTGCCTTTGGCCGCCTGACAGCGGAGGAAGTTCGGGCGAAGTTGAACGAAGGCGGATTTACGTTTGGCGAGACCCATCCGATCACCGACGTGCTGAATGATGAGCAAATGCAAGCGGGAGGTGCGTTGAGGACGAACAGCGATCCGCGCGCAGGTGCTGATTTGGTTGTGGATACACCGATCTTCATTGATGGCGTGGAAAAGGCCGAGCCTGTTATGGCGCCTGCGCTGGGCCAGCACACCGAAGATATTTTGCGTGAGGCGGGCTATGACGAGGCGGAAATCGCGCGGCTTAAGGCCGAAGATGCTATTGGCTAAAAGACATTAAAAAACCGCGCCGAAAGACGCGGTTTCCAATGCCAAGACAGTCATCAACTAGCCTTGGCGCGCCTTGAAGCGAGGGTTGGTCTTGTTGATCACATAGACGCGGCCCTTGCGGCGAACCACAACGCAATTCTTGTGACGTTTTTTCAAGGTCTTCAACGAACTAGCAACGCGCATAATATTCCTCCGGCCAATCGCCGATTACCAACAGCGGGCGAACATAGGGGCAGGAATGCAGTCTGTCAACGATCCGAAGGCGCTATTATTTGCGGGATAATGCCTTGTTCGGTCCGGTAAATACACCACCCTTAAAATGGTTGTATTTCTATGGTGAGCGCCGGTTCGATGATCCGTGCATTGTTGGCTGCATTCTTCGGTGGGATATCCGCCGGGCTGTTTGTCGTGGGGCTGGGCCGCATCGCATCCTTTGCAAATCCATCGTCTTCGGTTTGGTCGATCGTGGCGATCGTCGCGGGTGTCGCCTCCGTTGTCGGATTCGGTCTGGCGGAGCGATCAAAATCAGGTGATCCAGCGTTAAAGATGCAGCGTAGCGGCGGAGTGCTGCTGCTTGGCGGTTTTGCGATGCTCTTGGTTCTATTGGCGCTTTACCTTTTGCCCGTGTTTCGGGCGACATTGGTGGTTCCGGAATCTAATATGACGGGGCCCATACTCGGTTTGGTCTTCTTCCCCATGCTGTTGATCGCCATGGGCCTGCGGATGACGACGAATGGCGCGAATGGACTGGTGTCGAGCTTGGCGATGATTGGGATGATTGCCGGATGGGCATTGGTCGGCCCGTCTGTGGCACCGCTAACACCCTGCTGGGGAATTGCTGGTGCCGCCTTGGGGCTTCATCTGGCTGGGCTGCTTGCTCTATCGTCTGAGAGCGGACGGGGGTTGCCGGTCCTCGGAATCTTGACCGGTGTGATCGCCGCCGCTACGTCGTTTCTGGCGTCTGGCATGAGCAGTGAATTATTCTTCGTGATCGGGTCCGTTTGACCGGCCTCAATGTCGGGGACACACCGGTTCTCTAGTGTGATGCTCGGATAGGCGAGCAGTCAATTTGGCGGTGGTCATGGAATCGACCGGATTCGCGATGTCGTCACATACCTTCCGGAAACTGGCACCGGAGACCTGGAAACTGTTCAAGAAGCACACACCACCGGTGTCATATATTCCTTATCGAAGTGGTGCATCTGCGCGATGCTCAGCGCTGTTGGCAAAGTAACATGTGACGCCACCGCCCCGATGCTATCCAAATTTAACTTTACAGCGGTTTGACATCGGGCTACGCCCACGCCACCTACTAGCCTAGGGACAGTATGCAGGAAGGGTCGATGCGATGACGGGTCTGGTCAGTCATTCCATTCAACGACGCAAGAGTATTGCGGTAAAGGTCGGTTCGGTGACCGTCGGCGGAGATGCGCCAATTGTGGTGCAATCGATGACGAACACCGACACGGCAGATGCGGACGGCACGGCGGCGCAGATTGAAGCCCTGCATCGTGCGGGATCCGAATTGGTGCGCATCACCGTGGACCGCGAGGAAGCGGCCCAGGCGGTCCCCTACATTAAAGAAAAGCTTCTGGCGCGGGGTATCGACGTTCCGATCGTCGGCGATTTTCACTATGTCGGCCACACATTGCTGAAGAAGTATCCGGCGTGCGCTGAGTCGCTTGATAAGTACCGCATCAATCCAGGGAATGTTGGGTTCCGCGAGAAACGCGACACTCAATTTTCCTCCATGATCGAAACGGCATTGGAATACGATCGTCCAGTGCGGATCGGCGTCAATTGGGGCAGCCTCGACCAAGAACTGCTCGCCAATATGATGGATGAGAACGGCAAGCTACAGACTCCTGCCGCCGCGTCCGATGTGATGCATGAAGCGCTGGTCGTCTCCGCTATCGAGAACGCGAAGCGGGCGGAAGACCTCGGTATGGGAAGAGACAAGATCATCCTTTCCTGCAAGGTCAGCGAAGTGCAGTCGTTGATCTCCGTCTACATGGAGATGGCGAAGCGCGGCGACTATTGCCTGCATCTGGGCCTGACTGAAGCCGGTATGGGCTCCAAGGGCGTCGTCGCCTCCACGGCGGCGCTGGCGGTCCTACTGCAACAAGGGATCGGCGACACGATCCGCATATCGCTGACGCCGGAGCCTGGCGGTGATCGGACGGAAGAAGTGATCGTGGCGCAACAAATTCTGCAGACCATGGGCTTCCGTGCCTTCATGCCTTTGGTAACGTCGTGCCCCGGCTGTGGCCGCACCACTAGCACGGTGTTTCAGGACTTGGCCGGCAAGATTCAGGGCTACGTCCGGACCCGCATGCCGGAATGGCGCGAGAGCTACGTCGGTGTTGAGGAAATGAAACTCGCCGTGATGGGCTGCATCGTCAACGGGCCCGGCGAGTCGAAACACGCCGATATCGGCATCAGCCTTCCCGGTACTGGCGAAACACCGACGGCCCCAGTCTTCATCGACGGAGAGAAGCGCATGACCCTGCGCGGCGAAGGCCTGGCCGAGCAGTTCCAGAATATCGTCGAGGATTACGTGGCGCAGAAATACGAGAAGCGGGTTTAACCGCCGTGCTGCCCCTCACCGGTGGTGCTGCGCGAGTGGTGAAGCTAACCGTGCTGCCGCGTTTTGAGTGACGTTTCGCGGCTTATTTGAGATGCCTGGACCCATATCCATGGCGGCGGTGTCGGCCACGGCCCCAGAGGCCGCTAGAAACTGGCGTTGTGTTATCTGTCCGTATTCTTTTTGTGGTTTATTTTTGTCTTTTGACATCTGCGTCTTCCTCCCCATCAGGTCCATCGTCGTCGACGGCCGACGGTCTTCCCCATTGGCAAGAGATGCTTTGCATTCTCACCCACTCTATCTTTGTTGTGCCGGTCGCTAGTTGCGACATACGGAAGGGAGCTTAAAACGTGCGGCGCGTGATTGAAGTGAAAGCCACAAAAATTTGAGAAATTGACGGATTGGTGATTTACCTGGAAATTTCGGTTCTGGTCCGTGCAAGGAGTGTTCGAAATTCATGAAGGAGTTTCTGAAACCGCCGTTCGTGCCACCGTTTTGGCTCTTGCTCGCGGTGATTGCCATGGTGTCTTTGGACCAAGTCCAGGGACAGGCGGTCTGGATTAGGGCGCCGTATTCTCATGTTGGATGGGTATTGATCGGGGCCGGCTTGTCGGTGGCATTTTATGTCGATCTGATCTTCAAACGGAAGGGCACCACGATCCTACCATTCCGCCAATCAAGCGCCTTAGTGACGACGGGACCGTTCCGCATTTCCCGCAATCCGATCTATGTTGGGATGGCGGCGGCGTTGCTCGGACTTAGCATGATGCTCGGCACGGCATGGCCGTTCGGCGCGGTGCCGATCTTCGTCTGTGTGATTGACCGATATTTTATCCGGCGCGAGGAAGCGATGCTCGAAGCTGCCTTCGGGGCGGACTACCGGGAGTATAAAACCCGGGTCCGCCGCTGGATTTAAAGCGCGCGCGTTACCAGGCGCCTGTGTTTTCCATAGATTGCCAGGGCTCGGCCGCTTCCTTGGCGCCGCCTTTTTGCAGCAGCTCAATGGAGATGCCATCGGGCGACCGGATGAATGCCATGTAACCATCACGGGGCGGGCGATTGATGGTGACGCCCGAGGCCTGCAGGTCAGCGCATAGCTGATAGATATCGTCGACCTCGAACGCGAGATGACCGAAATTCCGTCCTCCCGCATAATCCTCGGTATCCCAGTTATAAGTCAGCTCCAGTACCGGTGCTTTCGAGGCCTCGGCATTTGCTTTGTCTTCGGAGGCGGCGAGGAAAAGATTGGTGTAGCGACCCTTCTCGCTCTCGGTGCGACGGGTTTCCACCATGCCGAGTTTGCTGCAGTAAAAATCGAGTGCTTTGTCGAGGTCTTTCACCCGTACCATGGTGTGGAGATAGCGCATTGTCCGGAAACTCCCTGTCTCGTCTGAATTGGTTGGAAGTATTTTAGCACGTTGCTTTCTGGCAGATAAAGGCCGCCCGGCGCAGCAGCATTGCGACGTCGCCGATTCGGTTCGATACAGCGGTCTTGAATCCAACCTGTCTGAGACTGGCTATAAGGCCTGATTCGCAATGAAGTTTAAGCCAATGCGTCTCTCGGGATCGTCTCCAACTTCCATCAATATGTTGGTCGAGCCCGATATCCCGGCGCCGACGACGTGTGCGAAGGTCTTCGCTTACTGTAAGGTCAATGCGCCAATCTTTGCCCGTATGGCGGCGACGGTAATGGAATGGATTTGTGTTGTCGC
>CAJWTF010000062.1 GCA_913046825.1 uncultured Rickettsiales bacterium
TAGGCCCTTCCGCTAAATAATCGCACGCGCTTTAAGAGCGTCGATTTCTGCTGGTTTGAGGTCGAGAAAATTGGTGTAAACCTCCTCGTTGTGGGTGCCGCAGGGTGCGGACGCTCCGCCGTAACCGGTCTCGGCGCCACTGAACTTCAACGGGAAACCCGCCGCCTTGAGATTGGGTAATTCACCAAGGGTGGGATGTGCGACTGTATTGATCATTCCGCGCTCCTGGAGATGCGGCCAGCTTAGCAGATCGTCGATGTCTTGAACCGGAGAGGCGACAATGCCGGCGGCTTCGAGCTCCACGACGGCGCCCGCCGTCGTTTGATCGCGCGTCCATTCGGTTAGCACCGCATCGACTTGATCGTTGTGGGCGACCCGCCAATCCATGCGTCCCCAATCCGGATGATCGCCCAGGTCGGTCCGCTCGATCAGCGCGCAAAGGGAGCGCCACATCGCGTCGTGCCCGATGCCAATCACCAGCCAACCGTCCTTCGTTGGATAGGTGTTGAAAGGCGAGAACCGCATGATCCGGTTGCCCTGCTGGAAATCCATGCCAAGGTCGTCATAGATGTCGAGCGCTTCGTCGAAGATCAGCGAAAACAAGACATCGACCATAGAGATGTCGATGAATTGACCGTCGCCCGTGCGTTCCCGATGGAAGAGGGCGGCGAGAATCCCGGAGAAAGCATAACCACCTGACACTGTGTCCGCGAGCGGGGTGCCGGCCTTGGTCGGTGGAGTACCCGGCTGACCGGTCACGCTCATTAACCCTGACATCGCTTGTGTTGTCAGATCATAGGCGCGGCGCTTTGCGTCGGGGCCGGTGGCGCCGTAACCGGTAATCGAACAATAGACGAGCTTGGGATTGACCTTTTGCAGGCGTGGCCAGTCGATCTTGAGTCGCTCTGTTACGCCAACGCTGAAATTTTCCACCAGTACATCGGCTTTCTCAATCAGGCGCAGGAACAGCGCGTGGCCTTCCGGTGACTTCAAATCAAGCGTGATCGATTTCTTGCCTCGCTGGCGCTTCAGAAAGGCAATGCCGATATCGCTGTCGTCGCGTTTCTGTATCGTTGGACCCTGTTCACCATAGAATACCGGCGCGCCCGATAGCGAATCTCCGGTCTCTGGATTGTCGAGACGGATGACCTCGGCTCCCATTCCCGAGAGCAAAAGTGTGCAATGAGGACCGGCGAGATATTGCGAGAGATCGAGGACGCGTATGCCGCTTAGAATCCCATCCGGCTTCATTCGTCCCGACCGATGGCATTTGCTACCTTCAACTCATCGATATCGCCGTCGGAGAATCCCCAGGCGGAGAGAACTTCCTCAGTCTGCGCGCCGAAATCGGGTGGCCCAAATTTGACACTGGAGGGGGTGCGGCTAAAGCGTGGGGCTGGGCCCGGCTGCATAATACCGTCGACCTCAACGAAACTGCCGCGTGCTTTGTTGTGAGGATGCTTGGGCGCTTCGCTGAAGTTGAGTACTGGGGCGAAACAAATATCGGTGCCTTCCATGATCTCGCACCACTCGTCGCGGGTCTTCTCCTTGAACTTCGCGTCGAATATGGCGATGACTTTAGGCCATCCTTTAGGGTCCAACTGGTCGGGCAGGTCCGCCGGGTCAAGGTCAAGCGCCTCCAATAGCATCGCATAGAACTTCGCCTCCACGCCGCCGAGCGAGATATGTTTGCCATCCTTAGTCTCGTAACAGCGCCAGAACGGTGCACCGCCATCAAGGGCGTTGCTCTCTCGCTCGTCCTTCCAGTGACCGGCGGAGGCGAGGCCGAAACACGCCATCGCCAGATAAGCCGAACCTTCGGTCATGGCGACATCAACGACCTGACCTTTACCGGAGTTCTTAGCCTCGAGGATCCCCGCGAGCAGTCCCATCGCGAGGAACATCGCACCGCCACCCATGTCACCGATAACGTTAAGCGGCGGGACCGGGCGTTCCTTTGTGCCGATGGCATGCAACACGCCGGAGAGCGAGATGTAGTTGATGTCATGCCCCGCGACATTGGCGAGTGGTCCTGTCTGTCCCCATCCCGTCATACGGCCGAAGATGAGGCGTGGGTTGCGGGCCATGCAGACATCGGGGCCAAGACCGAGGCGTTCCATCACGCCGGGGCGCATTGGATCGATGATGGCGTCGGCGCTCTCCACCAATCGCAGCACGGTCTCGACGCCTTGCGGATGCTTTAGGTCTACGGCAACCGAGGGGCGTCCGCGGCGGCGGATATCCGCCTTAGCGCCGGCGTACTCGAAACCGAGGCCGGTCTGCCCCTTCCGGTCGATACGGATGACTTCCGCACCCATATCCGCGAGCAGTGAACAACAGAGGGGTGAAGGCCCGATCCCGGCGATCTCGATGATCTTGTATCCGGAAAGTGGGCCGCCTTGCGTGGCGGATGTATCGCTCATGCGCTCTTAACGGTTAGCGCCGATGAGCAGGTCCATGCTCTCGCGTGCGGCCTGCCGTGCCCAATTGTCCAGCACCTCTCCCGAAGCGCTGCTGATGGGATGGTCGATGACGACGAACGGATAGCCGTCTGCACCGAGCACACGGGCCATCAATTCAGCCGCACTGACGAATTTCGTCGTCATAATACCGACGGAAGGTTTACCGATTTTTTCGCCAATCACTGCATCATGCAAACTGCACGACGAGCAACTGCCTCAGTCGCCGATCCCGGCGACGACAGCGTCCCAATTCTCCGCTTCCTCGACAATATGCGGATCGGCAGGTGCGCTATAGTTGGATTTGATGCGACGGACGACCTCGGCCACGCCATATGTCCGTTTCATCTCATCTTCGAACGCGTCAAAGAATGGGATCGTATTCCGCTTCCCGTTTGAGATTATACCGACCGTGGCCCCTTGCAGAGCCGAGAGGCGGGATGCGAGCGCGAAGCCGCTGGCATCTCCCTCATGGGTCGGGTCCAATATTTCAAGCGTCATGTGCTTCTCCTTGGTCTTCAGCTGTGTGTTGATCTAATTCGAAGGTGGTTCGCAATCGAGGCAGGCGCCGATCGCGACCGTGACGGCTTTGCTCTTGTGGCCGAGCCACGGCGGGATGACCGCGCCGAAGCCACCGGCCGGGCCGCCCGCCGCGATGATTAATAGGTGTTCCGGGTCGGGGAGGGCGGGGTATTCTTGATCGCCGCGTCGTCCGACCACCGCGCCCTTGCCAACATCCGCCCATTCGCGCCGATGGATGCGGGCATTCTCGAAGACGTATTGCTGGATCTCCTTGCGGCCCCAACCGGCTTCATCGAAATGGGTGCGCAGCTGCGGTGGGATGACGATGGCGTAATTGCCGGGATAGATCGAATAGTGGCGCAGATTGGCTTTGATCTCGGCACAGAACGTATCGAGAATTTCTTCGGGCTTCGTTGTCCACTCATTCATGATTTGGCGCGGCGCGCCAGCGGCCATGACGGTCACCGCGGAGGCTTCGCGCGGAATGCCTCGATCCTCAGCCAGCGAATTCCAGGGCGAGTTGTCTTCGTCTTCGGCGATGCAATAGCTGAGCTTGCCGGGGTGACCCAAGGTAGATCGATCGATCTGCCCCGGTCGCACATCCAGTAGGTTACATAGGATGAGGCGAATGGCGCGTCCGATTACCGTCGTCGCGCGGTCGCTGGAGCCGAGCACATTGAACGAACTGCTCATACCGACTTCTTCGCGGACCGGGCCGTTGATCACGACCAAGACTGCACAGCCGCCGGTGCTCGCCGTGGCACCGTGGACCAAGAACGGCTCCTGCAGCATGGCGGTGAAGGCGGCGATCACGACCGGAAAATGCATCGGCAAGCAGCCTGCCATGATAGCGTTGATGGCGAGCTTCTCGGCAGTGATGGCGCGGTTCCGCACTGGCTCGATTCCGACGAGATGATCCGCCGGCATCATCGCCCAATCAAGGCAGGCCTGCACCGCGTCGGCGGTGGGCGGGACCACAGGCAACCCGTCAGTCCACTGCCGGCTGTGATAGAATTCCTGCGCCGCGAGGATGTCGTCGACTTCGTAGCGTTTCGAACTGAGCGTCATTCCCGAGGGCTCCTTCTGTATGTCTGGCTATTGATATAGCCGCCTCCCGTGTGACGGCGATGATAGGGATTATTTTGATATTTTAAATTAATACAATTATTATTAGATACTGTAAATTAATACAAAAATAACAATAATATGGTTTAGCATGGACGATTTGAATCGTGGTTTGGGATTGGATCTCAGTACTCGTCATCTGCGGGCATTGTTAGCGGTTGCCGAATATCACAACTTTGCTGCGGCGGCCACCAATCTTGGGATATCGCAACCGACGCTGACTCGGACAGTGCGTAAAGCGGAGGACATGCTGGGCGTTACGCTTTTCACCAGGACGACCCGCCGGGTCGCCTTAACTGCGGCCGGGCGAGAGTTCATGCCGATGGCGGAGAGATTACTGAGCGATCTTGGTCTCGGTATCCGCAATATCCGCGAATTGGCGGATGTTGAACGCGGTCAGGTGGTGATCGCGAGCCTGATGACCATTGCGCACGGTATCTTGCCGACCGTCATCCGCCAATTTGCCGAACAATATCCGAGCGTCGCCGTCGAGTTGCGCGAAGGCGTGCAAACACGTGTCCTTGAAGAGGTGCGCGGCGGGTCGGCCGACTTTGGGCTTGGAGATAGCGCCGATGTTGGCGGACATTTGGAATTGGAGGCTCTGGGCAAGCATGGCTTCCGCATCGCGTTGCCGAATGGGCACAGGCTACTGCGCCGAAAATCGGTATCTTTGAGCGATCTCACAGAAGAGCGATTGGTTTCGATGCCTACCGAAGCTGCGGCGCGGCGCACGTTGGACGTCGCCGCATTAGCCGCCGGCGTCATCCTCAATTCGCATTTCACCGTCGGTCAGTTCACCACGGCGTTCCAACTCGTCGCTGAAGGCTTGGGAGCGGCAATCGTTCCGGCGACCTATTTCAACGGTGGCCATCCCGATAAAGTGTCGTCTCGCCCTTTGAAGGCACCCGGCGCGGTACAGCATCTTTCCGTTATCAGTCGTCGGGATCGTGTAGTCACCCCAGCGGCGGCAGCGTTTCTTTCGATCTTGCGTGATTGTTGGCCCGCGAAATCCGGATGATCTCTACTAGGTCATAGAGAGTGACACTGCGGTAAGGCAAAAAGAATGACCGACCATATCGATTCTGAAACCGGGGCGCGCTGTTTCCAAACCTATGTGGCGATGGGTGATGGCGTGCGATTGAACACGTTCGTCTTTCTGCCGCCGGACGGTGGGCCGCGCTATCCGGTCATTTTGCAGCGCACGCCCTATGGCATCACCAATTCCGGCGGGACGGCGAATACGGATGTATCGCAAGGCTGGCTGCCTGCCGTCGAGGAGCCGCTTCGGGGCTCTATTCTGCGGGGATGGCGGAACATTGTCCGTCAAGGTTACGCCGCCGTCTACCAGGACACGCGCGGACGGTTTGCCTCCGAAGGGGAAGACCGGGTGTATGCGGACGACGCGTCGGACGGTTGGGACACGTTGGAATGGATATCGGCCCAAGAGTGGACCAATGGGCGGGTCGGTATGTCCGGTTCCTCCGCCGGCGCCACCACCACCTATGCAGCAGCATCGACGCGGCATCCGTCCCTGCAGGCGTTTTGGGCGCAGGTCGGCGGCTCCAGCATCTATGACGATGTGGTGTATGAGGGCCAATCGATTGAGATGGAACGGCTTTGGCTTTGGGTGGCGAAGAATATTCCGGGGCTCTCGGCTTCTCACCGTGAAGCGGCGCGAGTGCGCGCGGGGCTCAGTGAGGCGGAGATGGATGCGGCGGCGGAGCGAGCCATGGAGCGCTACCAAAAGCTGGACGCTGCGCGGCAGGAGACGCCGCCCTATACCGGATCCGAAGATTGGATGTCCTTGCCGATGGCGGGCTATCCAGATTTCTCGACCTGGCAGCCGTTTCTCGAAGACATCGTCACCCATCCCGCACCTGACGCGTTTCGGGCGGCGCATAATTTCCGCCGCACCATCGACATTCCCGGATTTCATGCGACAACTTGGTACGACATCTTCCTGACCAGCGTGCTCGCCGCCTACTCGGATATTCAAGCACGGGTCGGCAATCAGCGACTGTGGATTGGGCCGAACGGTCATTATTTCATTTACGAAGAGCAGTTCTGGCCCCGTGACCCTTACTTCGAATGGTTCGATCACTGGCTGAAAGATGCTGATTCACAGATCATGCAGGAGCCGCCAATACATTACTCCCCGCACGCTTGGACGGATGATCCGGCGGGATATGTCGCGAAGGATTGGCAAATGGCGGAGCGCTGGCCGGTTCCGGCGGCCCGCCCGATGCGGCTTTCCCTCAGCGTTGATGGCACGTTGTCGGGAGAGGACGGCTCGAGCGGAGTGCGGCACTTCACTTACGATCCCCGCGACCCTGTTCCCACATTTGGCGGGCGCAATATGGCTATCGATCCCGGCCCGCTAGACCAAAGACCGGCGGAAGCACATTCGAATTACGGTCTGACTTATCTTGGCTCACCGTTGGAAGTAGCGATGACCCTGGCGGGGCCGGTCAGCGTTTCTGTAAATATATCGTCGGATTGTCCCGACATCGATGTTGTGGCGAAGCTCGTCGAAGTATCTCCTGACGGAAAAGCGACCTTGCTAATGGATGGCGTTGTCCGTGCGATGTATCGCGACGGCGCGACCGAACCGCACCGGTTGTCGAGTGGCGAGATCGTCCGCATTAAAATTCCACTAGCCCATATTCACCACACGGTCGAGGCGGGAAACCGGTTGCGGGTCGACGTGAGCAGCAGCAATTTTCCGCGCCGGGCTCGCAATACCAATAGTGGCAATCCGGTTTTAGCACGCGATACCGACGCTGATATCCGCGTGGCCCGAAACACGGTCCATCATGGGAGCGATGCGCAGTGCTACTTGGAGCTTCTGATTCTGCCGGACTGATATCCCTTTCGTTCCCCGGCCGAAGAGCCTTGGCCTAGTTCGATCAATTGTTACCTGGAGCGCTGGACCCCGGCTCTTCGGCCGGGGAACGGTACGTTGTCTGACGGACAAACGCTTCTTTGTAATTATAGCCTGAGCATTCTGAATTGAGGTAGTCTGGCCGTGACCTAGATTGCTCGCCAAGGGAGAAAATTCATGACACCGGAAGATATTCTTACACATAAGCCAACCGCCCTGAGCCAAGAGCAGCGGGAGTTCTTTTTCGAAAATGGGTTTGTCGCCGCCGAAGGTCTGGTGAGCGATGAATGGTTGGAACGCTTGAGGGCGCGGTCGGACGAGTTCATCGACCGCAGCCGGCAATTCAGCGAATCCAATAAGGAATACGACCTTAGCCCCGATCACACACCGGACAAACCGTATGTGCGCCGGTTGCGGGCACCGGTCGACCGGCATCCGGATTTTTGGGAATTCGCCCATGATTCCGTCTTCACGGAGGTCGCGGCCGATCTCGTGGGGCCGGATGTGAAGTTCCACAGTTGCAAGGTCAATTACAAGCATCCGGGCGGCGGCGAAGTGGTGAAGTGGCACCAGGATATTCCGGCGTGGCCGCACACGAACTTCAGTCCGGTAACCCTCGGCGTCTATTTTCACGACGTGGGAGAAGCAGAAGGCCCGCTCGCCTGCATTCCCGGCAGCCACAAGGGCGAGTTGTACTCGCATTTCCACGAAGATCGCACCTGGAGCGGCTATCTCTCGAAGGACGATCTACTGAAAGCGAAGCCGGAGAACGCGGTGAACCTGACAGGCAAGGCCGGGACCATTATTGCTATCAACTGCCGGACAATCCACGGCTCGATGGACAACAAGACCGACCGGGAGCGGCCGTTGCTACTGTATGTATACAGTTCCGCCGATGCCTTCACTTGGATGCCGTCGCCAACACCGACGACGAAATCGGGAGAGATCGTGCGCGGCAAGGCCGCACAGTTCGTCCATATGGACCCGTTCGCAATCGAAGTGCCGCCGAACTGGGATAAGGAAGGCTATGGCAGCATCTTTGCGTCCCAGCGCAAAGAGACCTTGGCCAAAGCTTCCTGAGGGGGAGGACTGAAGAATGACGCCCGAAGATATTCTAAAACACGAACCGCGGATGCTGACCCAGGCACAGCGCGAATCTTATTTCGAGTCCGGGTATGTCTCGTCGGAAGGGTTGATTCCGAAAGAGTGGCTGGAAGCGGTGCGGGGTGCGTCGGACGAGTGTTTGGAGGACAGCCGCAAGGAAACTGAATCCGGCAGTAAGTTTGATTTGGCGCCGGAGCATACCGCGGAGCATCCTCATGTGCGGCGCATCAAGTCGCCGGTCGACGTCCACCCGGTCTTCAAGAAATTTGCGGTTGAGTCGCCGTTCGCGGATATCGCAGCCGATCTCGTGGGGCCGAACGTGAAATTTCACAGTTGCAAGATCAACTACAAGCATCCGGGCGGCGGCGAGATCGTGAAGTGGCATCAGGATATCTGCTTCTGGCCGCACACGAATTACAGTCCGGTCACCTTGGGTCTCTATCTGGACGGATGCGAGGACGCGCAAGGTCCGCTGACCTTGATTCCTGAGAGCCATAAAGGCGACCTATTCCCGCATTACGACGATGAGGGGAATTGGACGGGGACCGTGCCGCCCCGCGAATTGGCATCTCTGCCGACGGACAAGGCCGATGGGCCGACCGGGGATAAGGGCACGGTCTTGGCACTCAACTGCCGTACCATTCATGGCTCGAAACGCAATGAGACCAACCGCGTGCGACCGATCCTGCTCTATGTGTATTCCTCGGCGGATGCCTTTCCCTGGGCGTATCATCCCACACATACGTCGCTGTCCGGCGAGATCGTGCGCGGCGAGGCGGCGAAAATCCCGCATATGGACCCGCGACCCTGTCCGGTGCCGCCCGATTGGTCGAAGAGTGGCTACGGGTCGATCTTCACCAGCCAAGAGAAGGGTGACGGCGGCGGCATGATGTAGTCCGCGCCTCGAGGGCATTTCTATGAAAGCATTGGTAATCGGCGGCACCGGGCCGACCGGACCGCATATCGTGAATGGCTTGATTGAGCGCGGCTACGAAACCGCGATTCTGCATCGCGGCAGCCATGACAGCGATCTGATCCCGTCCCATGTGGAGCGCATCGTCGGTGATCCGCATTTCAAGGAAACCTTGGCGGAGGCGCTGGGCGAGCGGCGTTTCGATGTGATCGTCGCCACATATGGGCGCATGCGTTATGTGGCCGAGGTCGTGGCCACACATACGGAGCGGTTGATTACCATCGGCGGGTCGCCGGGATTTCGCGGCTCACGCCAGCCCGAGCGTTTATTTCCGCAGGGGCTTCAGGTGCCTTTACCGGAGGACGCCCCCCGGGTCGAGACGGAGGATGAGTTCCGTTTCGGCTATCTGGCGCGGATCAGCGAAGACGCGGTCATGGCTCAGCACGAAGCCGGGTCTTATGCAGCGACGCATCTGCGCTATCCGCTGATCTACGGGCCGCGCCAGCTCATCCCGATGGAGTGGCGCGTGATGCGGCGCATTCTGGACGGCCGCAAACACATTGTGGTGCCGGACGACGGGCAGGTGCTGTTGTCGCGCGGCTACGCGGTAAATATGGCGCATGCGGTGTTGTTGGCGGTCGATCAGCCGGAAGCATCGGGCGGCAAAATATACAACTGCGCCGACGTCCATCAGTTCACCTTAGCGCAATGGGTCGAGGTGATCATCGACGCCATGGGTGGCGCGCTGGAGGTCGTCGGCATTCCCGGCCCCTACGCCTATCCAGCGCGGGATTTCCTGATTGGGAAAGCGGTGATCAATCACCAATTGTTCGACGTCCACCGCATGCGCGCGGACCTGGGATATACCGATATCGTGCCACCGTTAGAAGGCTTGGCCGAAACTGTCCGATGGTATCGCGACAACCCGCCGGAACTAGACGCGGAGTACGAGGCCGATCTCGCGGCGCATTACCGGACGGAAGACGAGCTGGTTGCGATCAATGCTGAATTCACCGCGCGGTTGGCAAATGTAGAGCACGTGTCGCGCCCTTATAAGCATCCCTATGCCCACCCGAAGACGCCCAATCAATCACAGGATCACCGTAAGCGATGACGCAAAATTCAAAGGTCGGCTGGCTTCGTCTGATCTCCACGCTCGCGTTGGCCGGCGGCGGGGCTTATTTCATGTTTGTGCTCAACAGCGCTGCGGTACTGGAACTGCTGGTTTGGGTGGAGTTCACCTCTGGTTCACCGGGGCTCAGCGGCGTGTTCATCATGGTCAGCGTGATCATCGTCTTTACGATCAGCTGCTATGTCGCTAGCTGGATCGCGTCGGGGTTTCGACGCGTGGATTAGGCGGGCTCACCCTTCGACTAGCTCAGGGTGAGGTTTTATCCCACGCTGCATTTAAATCCTCACCCTGAGCTAGTCGAAGGGCAAGTGGGCGCTTTTTTATTCCGCCGCATTCTCCAGCGCGGCGGGTGCGATCGAGAAGCCTTCATCGGCATCGAGATCTGCGATTAATTCGCTCTGCTCCTCTGCTGAGAGTGCCATCATCGGCGGCATCAAACGGCCCCATTCCTCATCGTTGTGGTAATGGCTGATGATCGCCTTCAGGGCCGGCACGAGGGTGCGGGATTGGATGGTCTTCCGCGTCTTGGTGATCGCGGCCTGCAGCGCGTCGGCCTCCGGCGTCTCCCAATTCTCGTAGACCTTGCGGATGCCGGTCGGGTTCACGTTGCCAGTCGCAGTGATACAACCGACGCCGCCGCCCCGCAGCGTATCGAGCAGGAAGACCTCGGAGCCGGCGAAGGTGCCGAAGCCCGGGAAGGCGTCGAGGATCGATTTGGTGTTGGCCCAATCGCCGCCACTGTCCTTCAATCCGACGATCGTGCTCGGGTATTCTTTGATCAGACGGCCGATCAGATCGAGACTGAACGGCGTCCCGGTTTGCGGGGGGATGTGGTAGAGGTAGATTTTCAGCGCATCGTTGCCAACCCGTTGCACGACTTCCGAGAACCAAGCGAACAATCCGTCGTCCGACACGCCTTTGTAATAGAACGGTGGCAGCATCAGAACGCCGCCGCATCCGTGGCCGACCGCGTGTTTGTTGAGGCGTACCGCTTCATCAATGGAGCAGGCGCCGGTGCCGGGCATCAATTTGGCGCCGGGGACACCCGAATCGATCAACGAATCGAGCAGTGCCATGCGCTGATCCGACGATTGCGAATTGGCTTCACTGGTGGTTCCAAAGACGGCGAGACCATCAGCGCCTTGCGCCAACAGCCAGCGGCAAAATGCGGTGAAACGGCTCACATCTGGGGTTAAATCGGCGGTGAACGGGGTCAAAACCGGCGCCAGCACGCCGCGGAAAGGTTGATCGGTCATTTTAGTCGCCCTGAGTATGGATTTTAACCAGTGTAGTTCCCATACTCCTATCCCACAATGGCGCTTACCTTCGCCGGGGGCTTTCTTGCGGTGTGACCACCGTCATATCGTAGGCCGGAAATAGGTCGGTACTTAGGCCAACTCATGCAAAGTATAAGGATAAAGGACTCGCAATGGTTGAGAGCCCAATGATGCGACAGATGATGGGTACCGACGCTTCCAACGAATTGGCCAAACTGGTGTTGGATGAGTTCTCGTTCAAGATCCGGGTGCAGCCGAATCGTCGAAAAAGTGACTGTCGGCCGAGGATATCTAAGGCCTAATCGATGATTTCATGGAGAAGGGCCAGGATAAAACCCCGGTGAATTTCCCTCACAAGTTCGAGAAAATCCTACGTGAGCATGAACGTGACATTTGGGATCGCACCCGAACGCGGCCGTTTGAGCGCGTCCTGATCCAACGTTTCTGCCATCTATTCCCGTCTGAGGGAGAGTTGGAACAAGGCAATGGCATGGTCTCGCGGCGCCTCATTCCAGGCTTCCTGAAGACGGTTGAGCAAATGGTTGGCTTCGAGCAATGCGAGCGCTTCCGGCGCGACTGCAAGGATTTGATCAACCACTTGAAGGATGACGACGTCGATTACTTCCGCTGGTACGATATCTACGACAATCGGACGGCGAACGCCTTAGTCGACGAGGCTTTGGCCGCTGCCGCACTCACCTATGACGCTTTTTACAAGCGCATCACCTGGTTGCTCTTCACCGTCAATGCGCAACTGGTCACGGCGGAGTATCACGCGTTTGAGGGCGATAAGGTCGAACCCTGGAAATTGGATCGTCCGGGTCCGATCGCAATGTTGAAGGTGCTTTACGCCCCTTGGCGAAACAGGCCAAGAAGGCCGCCGGCCGCACCGATATCGAGCGGTACTACGCCATGCGCTTCGCCGCCGCTATCGGGCATCTGCTGATGCGGCTCGAGGACAAATTGAAGTAACGTGGCTTCTCACTAGTCCCCGAGTTTTGACCCCACGGACACACCTGCATCGGACGCGAACTCGCTCGCCGCGATCTTGTTCGCATCGCCCCTGATCCGAGCAACCCGGACGCCGCCGTCGCTACACGCGATGGTCATGCCGTCGTCGGAAATTTCGACGATCTTGCCCGGCACACCGGAGGCACTTACCGCTTTGGTCGAGCCATAGAGCTGTATCTCCGCCCCACTACAGGTCGTCCAGGCACCTGGTACCGGATCGGCGCCGCGGATCATGTTGTGGACCTCTTGCATCGGCTTTGAGAAATCGAGTTCCACATCCGCTTTGCGGCACCAGCTTTCGTAGGTCTTGAGGCTGTGGTCTTGATCAATCTTCGGCGCATTGCCAGCTTTCACCAGATCGACGCCTTCCAGCATCGCATCCACACCCATTGGGAAGAGTTTGTCGAAATAAACCGTCCCCAGGGTGTCGTTCTCCTCGATGGTGCAGGTCTTCTGAATCAGGATTGGCCCTTCGTCGAGCCCGTTATCCGGCCAGAAGATGGAAAGCCCCGTCTCCTGGCGCCCCATGATTATCGGCCAGTTGATGGCGCTCGGCCCCCGGTGCAGTGGCAACAGGGAGGGGTGATACTGGATCGTGCCATGCGTCGGCAGGTATAGTGCTTCCTCCGGCACGAAGAGCGTGACGAAGGCCATGACGCAAAGGTCTGGCTTCAGCGTTTTCATCTGCGCCCAGACTTCCGGGTCCTTGTAGGAACTTGGTTGGAAGACCGGCAACCCGGCTTCTTCCGCCGCGACCTTCAGCGGGTCCGGTTTGCCCTTGTCCGGCGCCACATAGACACCGACGATTTCCTCGCCGCGCTCGATGAGCTTCTCCAGAACCGCCTGTCCGAAGGCCTGTTGGCCGTGCACGATGAGACGCATGTGAAATTCCTCCCCGCAAAAAAACTGTTTGTGATTCCTCGAAGGCTTTGGACACTTCTATATAGTCCACGGAGGACGGAAACCAGACCTCGCGATGGGATCGCACAGCAAGTTGAGGAAGATATGGCGCCGAAACGCAATCCGAAGAAGTTAAACAAACTGCAGCTCAAGACCTTGGCGCTGTTCCAGGGCTTTGCGGACTCCGATCTCGCGGGGCCAGGGGAGAACGAGGGCGAAATTCACATCGGCCAAATCCCGCAACCGCACGGCAACCATTTCCATGTCGGTAGCGGTGTGGTGATGACGAAAGATGCGATTGGTTTGAACAACCGGGGTGTGTGGGCGGCACTCGACCGCAAGGGCCTGATGCGCACCGGCGTCTTCCCGTTCACCACCACCCTGACGCTGGAAGGTCTCGAATACGAGACCGAAATGAAGGAACAGATCATCCATCCCAGCGACCACTAGGATACAATTCTCCTTTCGTCATTCTGAGGCGCGCAGCGAACCCGAAATGACGTTCTTTTTTGCTATATATGAAAACCTGGAAATTATCCCCGCGCCGCGCGGCGCAGCCGGTCGTTGATGGCGCGGCCCAAGCCGCTCTCGGGGATGGGGGCCACGGCGATCCCGGCATACCCCTCGCCATCAAATTCATGCAACATTCGAAACAAATTCGCGGCTGCTTCCACCAAATCACCGGCAGGGCTCAAATCCGCGACTGCGCCCTTGTTGCCGCCGAACCCGAGCAACGCCTCGCCGCGCTTCACTTCCGAAGCGTTCATGCGCAGCGGTGTGCGCGGCGCGTAATGGCGTGACATCATGCCGGGGGATTTAGGTGCCGTGTCGTCGACCCCGGCCACGGACACGGGCGCGGCGATCACTTCTTCCAGCGCCTCATGGGTGACGCCGCCCGCGCGCAACAGGGTCGGGGTCTCGGTCGAGAGATCGAGCACGGTGGATTCGAGCCCGACCACGCAGGTGCCGCCATCCAGCACCATCGCGACCTCATCCCCGAAGCCGTCCGCCACATGGCGCGCCTCGGTCGGGCTCAACCGCCCCGATTTATTGGCGCTAGGCCCGGCGACCGGCACCCTGGCGGCGACCAGCAGGCGGCGCGCCGGCGCGCTCGCGGGCACCCGGATGGCCACGGTGTCGAGCCCGGCGCTGACGAGTTTGGAGAGTGGGCAATCCTTGGTGCGCGGCAGGACCAGGCTCAACGGTCCCGGCCATAGCGCCGCCGCGACCCTTTCCGCCAAATCCGAAAAGCGGGCATAGCGGCGCGCTGTCTCGTTATCTGGCACATGAACGATCAGCGGATTGAAGCTCGGCCGGTCTTTGGCTGCATAGATACTTGCGACCGCCCCTTCATCGAGTGCGTTGGCGCCCAGCCCATAGACTGTCTCGGTCGGGAACGAGACGAGCGCGCCTGCGCGCAAAAGCGCCGCCGCTTCCTCGGTCGTCTCTTCGGTGAAGGATACCAGTCGTGCCATGGGCCGGGATGTACAGCGCGGGTTTAGCTATCGCAAGCGGGTCGCGGCTATATTTGGTGGTTTTGATTTCCATCAATGACCACCTATCTTCGTGGGAGCAACACTCTCTGATGGGAGCATTTGGTGTTGTGAGAACTAGTTAGGGAAAATCCATGAATTCTATCGATCAGGTAAGGCCTGGCCCCGATACCTTCGATGACGCCGATTTGGAACGCATCGTCAACAGGTGGTTGGGCGACTTTGAGCGCGCGCTTTCGACGGGCGATCCGCAGCGCGTGGCCTCGCTGATCGAGAAGGACGGGAATTGGCGCGATTTACTGGCTTTCACCTGGCATCTGACACCACGGGTAGGTGCCCTTGAAATCGCCGAGGTCCTGGCCGCGCGACAAGCCGCTGTCGGCGCGCATGGGATCAGGGTCAGCCCCGGCCGCACCCCGCCCAAGCGCGTTAATCGCCTCGGGCGCGAGTGCATCGAGGCTATTTTCGAATTCGAGACGAAGGTCGGGCGCGGCGACGGCGTGCTGCGCCTGGTCGCGGACTCAACCGGGCAGTATAAGGCCTGGGTCATTTCCACCTCGCTTCAGGAACTCCGAGGATTCGAGGAGACTATCGGCAGGAACCGGCCTTCCGGTGCGGCGTACTCGCGCAATTTTGGTGGCGATAATTGGGAAGATGCCCGTCGCAAGGCCGTGCTCTATGAAGACAAGGACCCGACGGTGTTGGTGGTCGGCGGGGCCCAGGCGGGCCTGGCGATCGCGGCGCGTCTCAATCAGATTGGTGTCGACACGCTGGTGGTTGAGAAGTGGCCCCGCATCGGCGATAGCTGGCGCGAGCGCTACCACTCCTTGGCGCTGCACAATTCCATCCACGTCAACAATCTGCCCTACATGCCGTTTCCCCCGACGTGGCCGAATTATATTCCCAAAGATATGCTGGGGCTGTGGTTTGAATTCTACGCGCAAGTCATGGAAATCAACCACTGGACCAATACGGAGTTCACCAAAGGCGACTGGGACGCAGACGCAAAGTGCTGGACCGCCACGCTCAAGACAGCTGACGGAAGCGAGCGCACTCTTCGCCCCCGCCACATTGTGTTCGCGAATGGTGTGAGTAGTTATCCGCTGCGCCCGGACATCCCGGGCCTCGATACATTTAAGGGTGACGTAGTCCATTCGGAAGGCTTCGACAGCGGTGCGCCCTATGCTGGTAAGAAGGCCATTATCATCGGCACGGGATCGAGCGGCAACGACATCGCGCTCGATTTGCACAGCTTCAATTGCCACACGACCCTGGTGCAGCGCGGCTCCAGCACGGTTGTCTCGATTGAGCCGTCGGCAAAGCTTAATTACGCACTCTACGATGAAAATCCCTCGGTCGAGGATTGCGACCTAATCGCCTCCGCCGTCACACCCCCGCTGCTGATCAAAGGCTACCAAGCGGCGGTCAAGCGCATGATGGAGCTGGACAAGGAGATGATCGATGGGCTCGAGGGCATCGGCTTCAAGTTCGACGTTGGCGAGGACCGCACCGGCCACCAGATGAAATACCGCCGCCGCGGTGGGGGCTACAACCTGGATGCTGGCAGCTCCGAGTTGATGATTAAGGGCGAGATCGACCTCCTGCAGAATGACAATATCGAGCGTTTTTGTGCCGACGGCGCGCTGCTAAAGGATGGCAGTATCGTCGCGGCGGATGTGATCGTGCTGGCAACGGGCTACTACCCTCAAGGAGAATTGCTGCGCCGCGCGCTCGGCGAAGAGATCGCGGAGCGCATCGGCCAAATCTGGGGCCAGGACGAGGAGGGCGAACTTGCCAATATGTACAAGCGCACACCCCAGGATGGCGTGTGGTTTATCGCTGGCAGTCTGACCCAAGCCCGTATTTACTCAAAATACATGGCGCTGCAAATCAAAGCGATTGAGGAAGGCCTGGTCGATATAAATCCCCATGGTTGAACAGTGTTATCAAGGCGTTATCGCCTTGCGGGCGCGGCGTTTGCCAACGTTGAGGGGTTGGCCAGGCGATTCCGTATTGCCCAGGCGCGACGCGAGGCTAACTTGTGAGACGGTAATCACGGCAATCACGGCGAACGCGGGAGAGCGATCATGGCACCGAACAGCGAGCAGCGTGACGCGATTTTTAAAACCTTCGGGCGCGCCTTTTTCAAGCAAGACCTCGACCTTATGTACGAAGCGGTGACGCTCGACTTCACCTGGACCGTCCAGGACGACGACATTGTGCATGTGCTCGACAGTCGCGAGAAAATAGCGGGTTTCTTCGAGCAACGCCGGGGCAGGTACGAGGGCGTCCGCTTCGACGATGTGGTATTTCACCACGCACCTAACGAGACGTTCATGACCTATCGAATGACTGGCACCGAGGTTACAACCGGTGAGGCCTTCGCCAAAGTCGGCGTCGAGCGCTACACCTTTCGCGACGGCAAACTGACGGCGAAGGACGTCTACAGCCGCCCGGCGAAGGTGGCAGCCTTAAGCGACATCCGAGCCCCAGCTTGATACCGCCGCAATCTATGCCCTAGAGAGCCCACCGGCCTACGAGCCGTGGCCGATATATGGCGCTTTCCTAATGGCGGCTTTGACAATGCCGCCGCCGTGCCGCCCCGTGTGCAACGGTGCGCCGGTGTCGTCTATAAGACGGTCGGCGCCCGAGATTTGGCGCTCGATCTATACCAATCCGCCAACAATGACGAGCCCAGGCCATTGACCCCACGCGCATCATCCTCCGCGGAAGCTCGTCAGGTGAGCACCTCTCGGCATTCACGGGCTTTGCCGTCGGCGAGAAAGAGCAGGTCCATCTTCCCGGCCTCGGCGATCTGCGCGAGGCGCACCGCATTGGCTATGTTCGCGGCCGGCTTGTTCCAAGCATCAGGATGCCTTCACTCTCCGACGTGGCTGCCCTCGGCGTTGGCATTGGCGGCAATGATCATCGGAATGGTAAGGGTGTTCTGAGGCTGTGTGTCCAACATGGGTGCAAGTAACCATCGCTCGGACCTGTTAAGCTGGGCGCCTTCCGGAGCCGCATTGGATTTCTCAAATATAGATATTTTGTCTCGTTACGATATCCGCATAGACCTTTTTGTAACCTTTGGAAATTTAACATGCTGTGCATTCGAATGAGCTCCCCCCGCATATCGCGGCGTATTGCCACCAGGTCACCCGGCGACTAAATTCCTGGCAACCAAAAAAACTCACCGAGAGATTAGGAGGGCGCGTCCGTGGCGGAGCAAACTAATGAGAAGAAATTCGGAATTTCGGTCATCCCCGGCGACGGGATTGGCAACGAGGTGGTGCCCGAGGGGCTGCGCGTGCTGGAAGCCGTCGGTAAGAAATACGGCTTCGATTACGGCTTTGAGCATTACGATTGGAACTGCGAGCGCTACGCCCAGAAGGGCGCGATGATGCCGGAGGACGGCTTGGAGCAATTGGCGGGCTGCGATTCGATCTTCCTGGGCGCAGTCGGCTTTCCCGGTGTGCCGGATCATATCTCGCTCTGGGGTCTCTTAATCCCGATCCGCCGCGAGTTCCAGCAATACGTCAACCTGCGCCCGGTGCGCTTGCTGCCCGGCATCACGCCGCCGGTGAACGGCTATGAGACCGGCGACATCGACATGTATGTGGTGCGTGAGAACAACGAGGGTGAATACTCCAATATCGGCGGGCGCATGTACGAGGGCACTGACCTTGAGATGTGTATGCAGGAGAACATCTTCACCCGGCGGGGCTGCGATCGGATCATGCGCTACGCCTTCGATCTGGCGCAGAGCCGTCCTAAGAAGCACCTCACCTCAGCCACCAAGTCGAACGGCATCTCCCACACCATGCCTTATTGGGACGAGCGCTTCGCCGAGGTCGGTAAGAACTATCCCGACATCAAGACCGACCAGTACCATATTGATATTCTGACGGCGCATTTCGTCCAGCATCCGGATTGGTTCGACGTGGTGGTGGGGAGCAATCTATTCGGCGATATCCTCTCGGACCTGGGCCCTGCCGTGACTGGCACCATCGCAGTCGCCCCCGGCGCCAATATCAATCCCGAGAAGGACTACCCCTCGATGTTCGAGCCGGTGCACGGCTCTGCCCCCGATATCGCGGGCAAGGGTATCGCCAACCCGATCGGCCAGATTTGGTCGGGCGCGATGATGCTGGAGCATTTGGGCGAGCAAGAGGCTGCGGATGCCGTCGTCAAGGCGATCGAGACCGTTTTGTCGGACAAGAACGCCCCGCTGACCCCCGACATGGGTGGCAAGGCGACGACGCAAGATCTCGGCAAAGCCATCGCCGACGCGATCTAGGAAGGGTCGGTATGCACGCACGCTATTTCGAAGGGTTTACGGTCGGCGAGACATTTGAGACACGGTCCGTCACGCTGACCGAGGGACAGATGGTCGACTTCTCCATGGCTTATGACCCACAGCCGATCCACACCGACAGGGAAACTTCAAAGAAGGGTATTCACGGCGACATGATCTCCAGCGGTCTGCAGACCCTGGGGCTCGCCAACCGGCTCTGGGTGGAGCTAGGCTTGATGGGGGAGAACAATCTCGGTGGGCCGGGGCTAGATGATGTGCGCTGGCCACGACCCGTATTCGCCGGGGACACCATGCGCACGGTGATTGAGATCCTGGAAGCACGGCCCTCGCGGTCGAAGCCGGACCGGGGCATCGTGACCTTCGGGTTCACCACCTACAATCAGCGGGATGAGGTGGTGATGACCTATAAATGCGTCGACATATTACGGCGTGATCCGGCGGTTTCAAGCTAGCGGGAGGGCTAGAGGAACGTATGTTGGTTTCAGTGTTTGTGCGCTTTCTTCAGCTTCTCCGCCATCGCCTTGGCGAATTCGGCGGCGGTCGGCTCAACCGCTTCGGCTGCACTTTCCAGCATGTAGTCGCGCCCGCAGCTTTTCTCGACGTTGTGTCGTTTGCGGCTGCGGAGCTGGTGGGTCGCGGTGACTTTGCCGGAGGCCACGTTGCGGGCTTCATCGTCGATCCACACAAAGAAACTATTGCCCTTTTCCCCGCGATGCATGGAGATGAAAATCTTGACCTCCAAGACCGTTGAAATGCGCGCGGAAGAATTGCGCGCGACTTCCACGGCGAGGCCCATGATGCGCTCGATCTTGCCGCTAATTTTGCGGGCAGAGGGAATATCGGCGACGCTG
>CAJWTF010000063.1 GCA_913046825.1 uncultured Rickettsiales bacterium
GTAATGCCAACTTGCCCGGTTGTCCCAGAACGCGATGGAGCCGGGCGCCCATTGGAAGCGATAAGTGTGCTCAGGCTTGGCGATATGATCGTATAGAATTTTTAGGAAAGGCTCGGCCTCCGCATCCGTCCAACCGTCGATGCCGATGGTGAAGCCTGGATTGACGTAGATTGATTCGCGACCGCTGATCGGATGGCGAATGATCAACGGATGCACCGCATCTTGGTTTGCCGCTTCGTTATTACCGAGGCGCCCCGCCGTATCCTCTCCTTTTTGCATGTAGCGCGCCTGTGGGCCGAAGACGTGGCGGCTCGAATGCAGGCCCTTTAACCCCTTGAGAATGGATTTGAACCCGTCGGAGAGTGTCTCGTAGGCCCGGCACGTACTGGCATACATGGTGTCGCCGCCATGGGGAGGTGTTTGCCGGGCGACCAGGATAGAGCCCATGGCCGGTTCGATGTCGTAGGTGTGATCGGTATGCCAACCGCCGCCGATGTTTTTCTTCTGGTCCGGCTCTTTCAGTACTTGCGCGATTTTTGGATGCCCATCCACGTGGGCGAAGAAGCGGTTGATGTTGATCGGCGCGAATTTCTCCGCGAAGGCGATGTGATCTTCGGGTGATATGTCCTGATCGCGGAAGAACAAAACACCGTGCTCGCCAAGCGCGCTCCGTAATGTGCCGACGATGTTGTCCGACAGGTCTTGTCCGAGGTCGATCCCTTCGATGAAGGCGCCGACGCCGCCACCTGAGGGGACAATGTTAATATCGTTGTTGCTCATCGCTCTCACCGCTTGTTATGAGCCGGGAAGCCCACAGTTGCTTGTGTGGAAGAAGTGTATTCGGCGGGGGCGGCCGGAGCAATGCGGAGGCGACAGGAATGACAGAACTCTGGAGACTTTCGGCAAGTGAGATCACGCAGAAGATTGCGGCGGGCGATCTGACCTGCGAGGCGGTAACGGCGGCGTGCCTCGAGCGGATCAAGGATCGAGAGCCCGAGGTAGATGCCTGGATCTATCTCGATAAGGGCAAGGCCCTGGCGGATGCACGGGCAATCGATGCGGGCCCCTCCCAAGGCATGATCCATGGCGTGCCCGTTGGCGTGAAGGATATTATTGACACAAAGGATATGCCAACCGGGCACGGGACGATCATCCACACGCAAAATCACCCGAGCTATGATGCGCCCTGTGTGGCACAATGCCGGGCCGAAGGCGGGTTGATGCTGGGCAAGACAGTGACGTCGGAATTCGCCCATCTCACGCCCGGCAAGACCAAGAATCCGCATAATCCGGCGCATTCGCCGGCGGGTTCGTCGAGCGGCTCCGGCGCTGCGGTGGCGGATTTCATGGTGCCGGTTGCATTTGGCACGCAGACCGGCGGCTCCATCGTGCGCCCCGCTGCTTTTAACGGCTGCATCGGTTACAAGCCGAGCTATGGCGACTACAACCCGCTCGGTGTCCACGACAATTCTCGAAGCGTCGACACGCTCGGAATGCTAACCCGGACTATGGAGGATCAAGTGTTGATGCGCGCGGCGGTGATGGGCCTGCCGTATCGGCCACTTAAAACGATCCCCGTGTCCGACCTGAAGATTGGGCTCTGTCGCACACCCCATTGGGAACAAGCCGACGAGCCAACCCGTGCTTATGTGGAGGGGGCGGCGGTGTGGCTTTCGGAAGCGGGTGCTGATGTCTCCGATTTCGATCTGCCGGATGGGTTTGACGGCCTGGAAGAGGCTTTCGATGTGGTCAGTGCATTTGAATTTTCGAGAGCGCTTGCTTACGAATGGCATAACCACCGGGATAAGCTCAGCGACCGGGTGAAGACAGAACGTTTGGAATTTGGATGGAGCCTCAGCTACGCGGCCTATCGGGCCGGATTGTGGGCGCTGCAGGATTACCGCAATCGGTTCCACGCCTCGCTTGCGGGATACGACCTATTGATCACGCCAAGCGCCAATGGTGAGGCACCGGCGGACTTGAAGACCATTGGTCAGGCGCATTTCAATCGGGTTTGGACGGCGCTTTATTCTCCGGGTCTCAGTCTGCCACTCTTCACCGGACCGCTTGGTCTGCCCATCGGCCTGCAGGTCATCGGGCATCTCGGCGATGACGAACGGTTTCTCGATGCTGGGGATGCGGTATTTCGCGCCCTTGGCTAGTACTGCCGGGCTGCGCTAGCGTGTTGGAAATCAACTAAGGGAGCGTTCTTATGTCGAATTTGACGCAAGCGAAGAAGCGCGATTGGACCGTTCATCCAAAAGTATCGACTACACAGCCATTGGTCCCGATCCAGCAAACATTGTCCGAGCTGACCAGCCCTGTTTTCGGCCACAACACGGTCAAGAAAATTGACGCAGACCTGACGAAGAATGCCGCCAAAAAGGGCCAGGAAGCCATTGGTGAGCGGATGATTTTGACTGGGCTCGTTACAGATGAGGCGAATCGTCCCGTTCCCAACGCGCTGATTGAAATTTGGCAAACAAACGCCGCCGGTCTCTATGGCCACAAAGGTGATCAGCATGACGCGCCGGTCGATCCGAATTTCTTCGGTACCGGCCGTTGCGTCACAGACGCTGACGGTCGTTACAAATTCGTGACGATCCGCCCTGGGGCTTACCCAATCGTCCGATTGGGCAATCGTTGGCGGCCCGCGCATATTCACTACTCGATCACTGGCGGTAGCTTCGCGCAACGCCTGATAACGCAATGTTATTTCCCTGGTGACCCCTTACAGGGGGAGGATTTCGTCTATCAAGCGGTGACCAACAAAGCGGCGCGCAAACGATTGATTGTAAAATACGCGCCCGATCATTCGATTTTGGGCTATGCGGCGGGGCAGTCATTCGACATTGTGTTACGCGGCCGTAACGCCACTCCGATGGGGCATTGAGAAATGGCGAAGCAAACAGCCTCGAACACGATTGGCCCATTTTTTCATCACATCATGACGCCGGAAGGCCATGACCTTAAAGGCGTGACGGATAATCGTCTCGCAGGCAAGAAAACCAAGGGCGAACATATCCGTGTCGAAGGCCGTATTCTCGATGCGGAAGGCAAACCGTTGCGGGCCGCGATGTTAGAAATTTGGCAGGCGAATGCCGCCGGGCGCTATAATTCTCCCGCGGACGACCGTGATGATATCAAAGTAGATAAGAAATTTAGTGGTTTCGGACGTGTTTCTTCGGGCGGCAAGGGTAGGTTTAAATTCAAAACAATTAAGCCGGGCTCAGTTCCAAGCGCTGGAAATACACCACAAGCGCCACATATAAACTTGGTCCTCTTCGCGGCAGCGATTCACTCGCATTTGTTCACGCGGCTGTATTTCTCGGACGAGGTGGAAGCTAATGAGATCGATCCAGTGTTATCGTCCGTGGGTGACACACGCAGGGACTCATTGATCGCTAGGCGTAAACAGACCAAGAACGGCATCGTATATCGTTTTGATGTCAGATTGGGTGGTGAAGGCGAGACCGTTTTCTTCGACGTGTGATACGAAGACGGTGAAAATTATCATACGTGGATGTTGCGGAGGAAGTTGCGATGAGTGAGAAACCGGATTTGGTATTACAGGGTGGACGGGTGATCGATCCGGCACAGGGGATCGATAGCGTGATGGATGTTGCCATTTCGGGCGGCAAAATTGCGGCGCTCGGCAGTGAATTGTCGGGATTGGAGAATATAGATGTCTCCGGTCGTCTAGTCATTCCGGGCATGATCGACACCCACGCCCATGTTTTCGAGCATATCGGCGGTCCGTTCGGGTTGAACGCGGATATGGTTGGGGTTCATTCCGGGGTTACGACGCTGGTCGATCAGGGTGGGCCCAGCAGCATGACTTTCGCCGGATTTCGCCATTATGTTGTGGAGCAGTCGGCCAGCAATGTGGTCGCCTTTATCTCGGCCTATGTGGTCGGCGGACTCGAGGGACATTTCTACACGGACCTCTATGGGCCGTCTGGCGTTGATGTCGGTGCCACATGCCGTGTGATCGAGGGCAATTGCGATTTGATTAAGGGGATCAAGGCGCATGCGGAAGTCGGCGGCTTCGCGCGCTGGGGCGTCAAAGTCATTGAAATGGCAAAAGATATCTCCCTGCAGTCGAATCTACCACTCTATATTCACTTGGGGCAACTCTGGCCGCTGCCCGAGAAGGGCGGTGTCGAGGTTGATCCCGATACCGTCATTCCCACCGTGGTGGACATGCTAACTCCTGGCGATGTCCTGGCGCACCCGTTTACACGGCATCCGGGCGGCTTCGTCGACAGCAAGGGCAATATGCATCCGGCGATCACTGAAGCGCTTGCGAAGGGTATCAAGATAGACGTTGGGCATGGTTCGCATTTCAGCTTCGAGATGGCGCACAAGGTGATGGAGGCAGGTGTCCTGCCGCACACGCTTGGTGCCGATATGCATGGCTACAATACAAAGGTGCCCAACCCCGAGATGGCCAAAGAAGAAGATCATATCTTCACCGGCGACGTAAAATTCAGCATGACCCATGCGATGACTGAGCTCGTGGCTCTTGGCATGCCGTTGGTGGACGTGGTGGCCACAGCGACATCGAACGCTGCCGAGATGATTGGCATGACTGATGAGATTGGAACCTTGAAGCCGGGCATGGTTGCGGATGTCTCGGTCCTGGCGGACGAGCGGGGCAAATGGGTATTGCGCGACAACAGTGGCGATCAGGTTGTCGCGGACCAATATCTGCGTCCGGACTTCTGCCTGCGCGCGGGTAAACGCTTCGACGCTGATGCGATCATCCTGCCGCAACTCGAAGCCGCGGCCTGATCGGCGGATGAACGATATCCATCAAGGAGTTGGCGCGCCGCTGCCGCGTAAGGAAGACGAGCGTTTCATGCGCGGCCGTGGCCGCTATGTCGCGGATATTAAGCCGGCGGGAACTCGTGAAGTTTCGTTCTTGCGTAGCCCTCTGGCGCACGCTCGCATCCTGGGCGCGCGCGTTCCAGCAGATATCCGGGATAAGGTATTTCTCGCGCAGGATTTGACGGATGTGCAACCGATCCGTGCTGTCTCTGCTTTGCCCGGGTTCAAGCCTTCCGTGCAGCCGGCGTTGGCGGACGAGAAAGTACGTTATGTGGGCGAGCTGGTCGCTATGTGCGTTGCCGATACTCGTGCCGAAGCCGAGGATATCGCCGCGCGGGTCGAAATCGATTTTGAGGAACTTCCTGCAATTCACGATATGCTCCAGGCACGCGATGCGGATGCCGCACTGCTCCATGAGGTGTGGGGCGACAATGTTTTCTTGGAGAGTTTCGTCGACGTCGGAGATGTTGGCGCGGTTGCGGCGCGCGCGGCAATCAAGGTCGAGCGTGAATTCCGCACGGCGCGCCAATGCATGTCGCCAATCGAAGGCCGCGGTGTCATCGCTGAGTGGGACACGCGCCTAGAACAACTGATTATGCACAGCGCCACGCAAATGCCGCATATCGTGCGCAGTGGTCTCGCCGAATGTCTCGGGATAGAGCATGGGCGGATACGCATCATTTCCCCGGATGTCGGCGGCGGCTTTGGGTATAAGGGCATCCTCCTGGCGGAGGAGGTAGCGCTTGGTTGGCTGGCCATGCGGCTCGGCCGTCCGGTCCGCTGGATCGAGGACCGTCGCGAGCAGTTGACCGCCAACGCCAATTGTCGCGAACATCATTACAAGATCACCGGGTATGCGGACGAGAACGGCAAACTGCTGGGGCTCGAGGCGCAGGCGCATGTAGATTCCGGTGCGTATTCGGCCTATCCGTTCTCCGCTTGTCTCGAATCTGCGCAGGTTGGCAGTATTCTGCCCGGACCATACGATTTCGAGGCGTTTCGCTGCCGGACTTGGTCATTGGCCACGAACAAACCGCCGATCCTGCCCTATCGTGGTGTCGCTCGAACCGGTGTTTGTTTCGCCACGGAATTAGTGCTGGATGCCATTGCGCGGGAAGTCGGGAAAGAGCCGCACGAAGTTCGATTGATGAATTTGCCGTCGGCGGATGTGATGCCGTTCGACAATATCACGGCCAAACATTTCGACAGTGGCGACTATCCGACCTGTCTGAAGAAGGCGGTCGAGGCCATCGATGTGGCGAGCGTGCGGGAGCGACAGAAAACGACGGAATCTGACGGCCGCAAGATTGGTGTAGGCCTCTCGATTTTCTGCGAGCAGGGCGCCCACGGCACGACCGTCTATGCGGGCTGGGGTATTCCCATGGTGCCGGGGCACGAACAATGCGGTGCCCGGTTGACCCCGGATGGTGAATTGGAATTGCGCATCGGCGCGCACAGTCACGGGCAAGGACTTGAGACTACGTTGGCGCAGGTCGCGCACGAAATTCTTGGCATCGACCCGGGTCTCGTCCGATTGGTCCACGGCGATACCGGTGTCACACCTTATTCGACGGGGACGTGGGGGTCGCGCTGCATGGTGATGTCCGGTGGCGCGGTCGCGACCGCATGCGAAGCCTTGGCCGAGCGGGCGAAATGTATCGGCGCGTCACTTCTACAGACCGAAGAAGCGGATGTGCGCGTTGAGGCGGGTAACGTTGTCTCGCCGAACAATTCGATCAGCCTTCGCGATATCGCCAAAGTCTGGTATCTGAAACCGCAGGATCTGCCGGGAGATGTTGACCCGGCTGGATTAGAGGTGACTGTCGGCTATAAACCGGACGTGGATACCGGCACTTTCAGTTATGCCGCCCACGCGGTTATCGTTGCCGTCGATACCGAGATCGGCCAGGTGGAAATTCTTGACTATGTCGTGGTTGAAGACGGCGGCGTGCTGGTCAATCCGATGATTGTCGATGGGCAAGTCTACGGCGGCACGATCCAGGGCATCGGCACCGCGCTCTATGAAGAAATGCCGTTCGACGACCGCGGACAACCGCTGGCCTCGACCTTCGCGGATTATCTGTTGCCCGGCACTGCGGAATCGCCTGACATCCGTGTTCTGCATATGGAGACGCCGTCCCCCTACACGCGGTTCGGGCAGAAAGGCATCGGCGAGAGTGGCGCTATTGGCCCACCCGCTGCCATCGGCAATGCGGTCAACGACGCGCTGCGCGAATTCGGCGCAGAAGTATCACAGCTACCGATCACACCGCGCCGGATACTGGAAGCTCTGCGGGAGGCGGCATCGTGAAGCCCGCAACTTTCGACTACGCCCGCGCCTCGAACCTGTCCGATGCGGCAGAATTCTTGGGTGACGATACGAAGTTCAACCGTGTACTGGCCGGTGGGCAATCGCTTGGCCCGATGCTGAACTTGCGTTTGTTGCAACCGGACCGGTTGTTGGATGTGACCCGCATCCCGGAAATGAAAACAATTGAGCGCGACGGTGACGCGGTCCTAATCGGAGCCTGCGTAACCCATGCCGCGATTGAAGACGGCGGCATACCCGATACGACGAACGGGATGTTGGATACTGTGGCCGGTGGCATTGCCTGCCGCGCCATTCGCAATCGCGGCACCATGGGAGGCAGTATTGCACATGCAGACCCTGCCGCCGATTGGCCCGTCTGTCTGATGGCACTTGGCGCGGATGTCACCGTTCATGGACAGTCGGGCGCGCGGCACCTCTCGGTTGGCGACTTCTTGGAGGGTCCGTTTCAGACAGCCCTTCAAGCCGGCGAGCTTCTGACAGGCATTCGAATTCCTGTGCTCTCCGCCTCCGCGCGATGGGGGTATTACAAATTCTGCCGCAAGGTTGGCGAGTTCGCCGAAACCATGGCGGCTGTTTTGCATGATCCGGAGAGAGGTATCGCGCGCGCGGTGATTGGTGCGACGGAAGCGCGGCCGACCGTGATCGAAGAAGGGGTAAAAGTGGACGCGAGTTTTGACGCGAAGGCTGCCGAAGATATAGTCGAACGGGCCTTTCCCGATGCCGATTGGTACAAGCGCCGTCTTCATGCAGCCGCTTTGCGCCGCGCGGTTGAGGAGGCGGTGCGATGAGCCGCGTATCCCTGACAGTGAACGGCGAAGCCGTCGAGGCTGAAGTCGAGCCTCGCACTCATCTCGCGGATTTTCTGCGCGAAGCACGGCTGCTGACGGGGACGCACCTCGGTTGTGAGCATGGCGTCTGCGGGGCGTGCACGGTTGAGATTGATGGCGCACCGGCGCGTTCCTGCATCACGCTGGCCGTGGCGTGCGAGGGCGCCGAGGTTCGGACCATTGAAGGGTTCGACGAAGACCCCTTAATGGGACAATTGCGCGCTGCGTTCACGCGTGAGCATGCTTTGCAATGCGGATACTGCACGCCGGGTATGATGATCTCCGCCCGCGATCTGATACGCCGCGCACCAGGTGCCGACCAAGCGCATATCCGACGCGAGATGGAAGGCAATCTCTGCCGTTGTACCGGTTACGTCGGCATTGTGCGCGCCGTGCAATCCGTAATGGAAGAGCCGGCGATCGTGGGAACTATCGAATCGACCCCAGTTGCGGACGCTGGTCAGGTAGATGCGTCGGAACAGACCCCCATTAAAGCGAAATTGCCCGCGGGCGCGATGCGTTTGTCGCAGCAATTTACCATCGGGCAACCGATTGCCGATGTCTGGGCAGTGTTCCGTGACATCGAAGCGCTCTCGGCCTGCATGCCGGGCGCCGAATTAACCTCTCCTCCCGATGGTGGACACGTGACGGGCCGTATCTCAGCAGGTCTCGGCCCCATCCGTGCTGCCTTTACAGGCGAAGCTGACGTGGCGTTCGATGAGGCCCGACGCAGTGGCATGGTCTCCGGCTCGGGCCGCGATGGTACCACCGGATCCAGCGCTCTCGGTGAGGTGACGTTCGTGCTTCTTGAAGAAGGGCCCGATGCGACGCGGGTCGATGTCGAGGTGGCCTATGCGCTGAGCGGCACCTTCGCGCAATTCGGTCGCGGCGACCTTGTCACTGGCGTTGCGCAAGCGATGACTGACGCATTCGCGGCCAATCTTGAAGCGCGTCTTGCGGGCGAGGACGTGGCCGCGGCGACCTCACAGGTTGGTCTCGGCACAGTGATCGGTGCGGCTTTGCGGGGATGGTTAAGGAAATTGTTCGGCGCGAACTGAGGCAGACCCATACTTCTGCAGACAAGCGAGAGTCGAGAGGAAGAGACAATGGCAATGGATGACAATTACGCCGCCGATAAAGGCGTCTTCAACGCCGGCGCGGAATTTGCGCGCAAGCAGCGCAAGGATTTGGGTCGGGTCACTGAGCCGGCCCGCGATATCCCGGTCTTCGCGACGACGGATGTGCTGGTCGTCGGCGGCGGTCCCGCCGGCACCACGGCGGCGGTCGCGGCGGCGCGAATTGGCGCGGATGTCATCCTGGCCGAGCGTTATAATCATTTGGGAGGCCTCTCCACGGGCGGTCTCGTCATATGGATCGACCGCATGTCTGATTGGCAGGGGGACCTTGTAATTCGAGGCATGGCGGAGGAACTGCTCGACCGTTTGCCGGACGATGCCATCTTCGGCCCATCGAAGGATCAATGGGGCTCGCGGGACGAAAGCCTGGCGCATCAATGGTCGCGCCGCCACAGCGCCTTTCACGGCACGGTAACATGGGCGCCGATGATCGATCCGGAATGGCTGAAGCTCGAATCCCTGAAGATGGTGCTGACTGCGAAGATAGAGCTTTTGTTGCATTCCTGGGTTGCGGCCCCGCTGGTTGAGGACGGTAAGGTCGTGGGCGCGATCCTGGAATCGAAAGAAGGCCGGGTGGCCGTGCGTGCGAAGACGGTCGTCGATACGACCGGCGACGGTGATATGTTTGTGCGAGCGGGCGAGGGGTTCGAAGGCGATATCGATACCGACAATATCCATCATTGCGCCAATACCGCATCGCTGCTCTCAGGCGTGGACGTGAACAAGTGGTTTGCCTGGCAGGACGCTAACCCCGACGCCTATAAGGATTTTATGCGGCGTGGCCGGGAAGCGACCAAGCACTTTATTCTGCCGTTCGCCGGGTGGCGGAACGACGTGGTCGTCTTCATGGGGCCGCGTTTCTCCGGCTTCGATGTGCTTAAGATCGACGACCTAACTCACCTCGAAATCTTATCACGGGAAAGCCTGGTGGAGTTGCTGAACTTTTACCGCCAATACGCGCCGGGCTTTGAGAGCGCGTGGATTATGCTAACCGGCCCGCAATTGGGCGCGCGGCACAGCCGCCGCCTGAAGGGTGCGGGGCGGATGACTGGTGACGAAACCAAAACCGGACGTGTGCTGTCAGATGAGATTGGCGTCAGCCCGAGCCTGGGCCTCAACCTGCCGAATGTTTCCGTCCCGTATAGCGCTTTGGTGCCAAGCCAAGTCGACAATCTATTGGTCGCCGGGCGTCACATCTCCAGCGATGCTCAGACCCACACCTTTATGCGTGAAATCCCGCAATGCTGGATGACCGGTCACGCGGCGGGCGTCGCGGCGGCGTTGAGCGCGAATTCCGGCACAGTGCCAAGAGATTTGAATGTGAGCGAAATCCAGTTGGCGCTTGTGAAACAGGGCGCTTATGTGCGGACCGAAGCGTTGGACTGAAGCTGCATGTTCACTTAGCGGTGGTTAAGCGGGCGGTTCCCTTAAATGCTTAAATCTAACAAATTGTAATCCTTCAGCGACGACTTCGTCTCCGCCGTCCATACGAAAGTTTCGCTCTTCTCTTTATGTGGCGCATATTCGAATGGTGTCTCGTCAGGGAAGCGTTGTTTGCGGGCCTCGATGGCGTAGCCGATCATCTCAGAGCGTTTGCGAATACGTTCTGCGTCGTAGACGCTCGGCGCGTTGTGAATGCCTCCACCTTGGACATCCAATACGGACATTCGGCGATGGAATCCGAAATTCACCGTGACCCGCCATTGATCGCTGGTATTGGCGAAAGAGCCATGGACGGCTTGGCGATTGCAAATTGCAACGTCGCCCGGAGCGCAAATCATCGGCACCGCTTCCGGCAATCTCGGCGTGCCTGCCGCTTTGACCATCGCGGCGATGTCCAGTTTGTTGAGTTTGTGCGAGCCCGGTACGACCCAAACGCCATTGGCGGGGGTGCAGCCGTACAACTGTGCCATGGTGTTGTAACCATGCGTGCCTTGGTTCCAATCCGGCGCGTCCCAATGGGTGACGCCGTCGCGATGCCAGGCGACCGAGGCGCCCCGACCAGGTTCCTTGATGAACATGGCCTCGTTGAAGGGCGTAAAATCGTCGCCGTTTATCGAAGCGGCGACGCGTAACAGATCCGGGTGGCCGTATACGCGCAGCGCCGCATCGGAGAATTGCAGCGTGCCCAAAATCAGATAGACGATTTCCTTCGGCATGTTGGTGGCTGCCAGCGGTTCCGGCATTTTCACCGGATGTCGACCGTTCGCTTCCTCGGTAGCACCGAAGGGGTCGCCGAGCGGCTTCGACCAAAAGAGCGTGGGCGCCTCGCAACCAGCACCCAATGCGGGCCGACCCCTGGCGTCGACGGACGCATCCTTCTCCGCTGGAAGGCGTTCCATGATGTCGAATAGGTCGACTTCGATATCGGCCAATTCTTCCGGACCCAGCACGCCTTCAAAGATATAAAATCCACACCGCCAATAAGCGTCGAGAATGTCTTGGTGGAGTTTGCCGTTCTCGTTGAAGCGTGTTGGCCCGCGGTTGCCAAGCGTCGCGGCACGGGCTTCGCCGTCCCGGATGTAGCTTTGCATGGCGTCGTCTTCACTATCTTGTGGGGTGATGGCTGCATGGATCATGATCTGTCTACCTTGCCCAGCTTTGGTGCGGATATATTACACTTTCCGCACCGTTTGGACCAAATCGTGTTAAGCGATCTATTCCGATGGTCTCGTTCTATATATAGTTCCGGCTCACACCAAGGGGCAGGGAACAATGAGTGATCAAATGGGGAAGGCGGTAGCCTTCCAGGCGCTAAACACGCGAGAGGAGCCGCTGTTGCTGCCCAACCCATGGGATGCGGGAAGCGCCAAATTGATGACGAGTTTAGGATTCGAAGCTTTGGCAACGACAAGTCTCGGTGCTAGCGCGATGCTCGGTACTACCATTGCGACGGCGGAGATAATACTGGAGAATTGCCGGGATATTTGCGCCGCAACCGATTTACCGATAAATGCGGACCTGGAGAATTGCTTTGCCGACGCGCCGGAAGACGCTGCACAAATGATTGTGCAGGCCTGTGAAGCTGGTGCGGTCGGCGGCTCCATTGAGGATGCGACGGGAGATCAGCGCACGCCGATTTATGATTTTGAATTGACCGTGGACCGAGTGCGCGCGGCGGTAGAGACGGCGCGCGCTCAGCCGATCCCCTTTACCTTGACCGCTCGAGCGGAAGGCTTGCTCTATGGCTACGGCGAGATCGACGATGCGATCAAACGGTTGCAGGCCTTCGAGGAGGTTGGGGCTGATTGCCTCTATGCGCCGGGTTTGAAGACGATCGAGGAAATGCGGATCGTCGTAGAAGCTGTCAGCAAGCCGGTCAATGTGGTCATGGGCTTTGCCGATCCAACGATCACTCTAGAACAAATGGCGGAGATCGGTGTTTGCCGGGTCAGCATCGGTGCCGGACTTTCGCGGGTCGCGCTGAACGCGATGATGACAGCGGCCCAGGAGATGAAAGACGGCAACTTTGGATTTATCAGCGACATGATCGGCGTCGGCGATCTGCGCAAAGCATTTGGAGAAGTGTAACAATGGAACCTTTGCCCATCCTGCAGCAACGCCGGATCGAAGCGAATATTATGAAGCATGTTTATGAGAATCTACGCAAGAAATTCGGTGTGGAACAGGCTCGCGACATCATTCGCGAGACGGTCAGCAAGGCCGCGATCGAACAAGGTGTCAGTTTTGCTGAACAACTCGACGGTGATCCAAACCTCAAGGATTTCTTCGATATTCTGCCGTTGTGGACGAAGGACGGCGCGCTGGAGATAGATGTCCTGGAAGCGGGCACCGACACATTGGATTTCAACGTCAAACGCTGCCGCTACGCGGAAATGTACCGCGAGATGGGCGTCGGTGAGATCGGCGACCTATTGTCCTGCCAGCGCGACGGAGATTTCTGTATTGGCTACAACGCAGATATCGAATTCCGCCGCACCCAAACGATCATGGGTGGCGCGTCTCATTGTGATTTTCGATATCGTTTGCAGGGCGACGGCAAGCGTTAAGCATCACTAAAGTCTGAGTCGCCGCGGCCGTCCCTTCGGTCATTTCCAGCATTGCCCGCGTATCGTCGACGGTGGCGGCTTCTCGGCCCAGGGCGCGGGCTTGTTTGACGACTTCCGCGATTATGTCGGCATTGGTTGGCTGCCCCAGCTCCGTATAAGGATAGTCGCCAAGGCCGATGGAGATGTGGCCACCCGATTTGATAACCTTCTCGTTCAACAGCAACAAGTTGCCTTTATAGTTCATCGCCGGCCACAAGACCTTCTTGTCCTTCGGAAGAAAAGTGGTGTGCGCGTCGAGGCCTTCAGGTGTGCCCGGATGACCGAAGAGCGAGATGCTGTCTGTCATGCAGAGCAACACAAAGGCCGGCTCCGGAATGACATTCATTTTCATCAATGCTTCCATCTGCCGCGTGAAACTGATGTTCCACGAGACGCAGTAATGTTTTAGGCCGTGATGCTTGATGCGGTCCGCGAAATACATCAGCGTCTCGGTTGAGTTTTCGTAGACGAGACCTGTCGTGACGTAAGCGTTTTTTTCCGGGTTCCACCAGTCGACATTGACGCTGCCCGTATCCGTCGGCGCGAAGTGGGGAGCCGTTTTGGGATCCTTCATCGATTCCTCTACCGCGTCGAAGCGCTCCCGCGCGTCGCCGCCATGGGCGACATATCCAAGCGTTGGATGGATCAGGATCGGGCAGGCGTCGCGGATGCCGGAGTTGGTTTTTTGATAGAAGACGGGATTATGATCCGGCTCTCCCGTGGCGGTTCGTCCGTGGTAGTGGATAATCGATGCACCAGCATCATAGCAGGATTGGGCGTCGCGGATGATTTCGTCCGGTAGGAAGGGCACGTTCGGGTTCTCGTCGCGTGGCGCCAGTTCGTTGACACGCGCTTCGATAATGATCTTGTCCATGCCGTACTTCCCCTTAATTCGGTGACAGTTACTTATAAAGGATATAAGTGACTGTCACCGAATTGTACCAACGATCCTCCGCATGATTGATCATTTTTTAAAGTTCATCGACCGCCTCTCGGGCGCGACAGGCTTTCTCGGCGCCTGTTTAGTCCTGCCATTGGCGCTGGTGATGTTCTACGAAGTTGTACTGCGGTTCTTCTTCGACCTGCCGACCTTCTGGGCCTACGAGATTTCATACATGATGGTTGGTGCACATTTTGCCCTCGGCATCGCGTATGTGATGCGGGAAGGGCAACACATACGCATCGACTTTTTGTATGAATGTTTTAGCCCCAAAGTTAAGGCCGTGGTCGATCTATTGATTTATCTATTCTTCCTGCTGCCGATCATCTCGTGGATGGCATGGTTGCTGTCGCACAAAGCGTTCACGGCGTTGATTATTGGAGAGCAATCGGGCGAGTCCGCGTGGAATCCGTATGTATGGCCGGTCTCTTCGGTAATCGCGTTTGGCTTTGTTGTCTTCGCATTGCAAATCGTCGCGGAGACAATCAGATGTGCTCGTATTGTGTTCTGCGGTAGGTCCAATGCTGAGCATTGATATCGCGCTTTTCATGTTCGTGCCGCTGATGACGTTGATCTTCCTCGGTGTGCCGGTGGCGTTCGCTTTGATGAGCGTGGCGCTGGTCTTCGGTATCTGGGAATTCGGTGATGCGGCGGTTCATATCTTCGTTGCCAAGGTGCAGGAGATCACAAGTAGTCATGTGCTCGCGGCAGCACCATTGTTCGTCTTCATGGGGGCGATGTTGGAGCGTTCGGGCACGGCGGAGCGACTGTTCGAAGCGATCCACATGTGGACTCGTCGGATGCCAGGCGGGCTTGCGGTCGGCACTATCGCCATGTGTGTGCTTTTTGCCGCTTCCAGCGGTGTTGTCGGCGCAACCGAAACCGTAGTCGGCATGTTAGCGATACCGGTCATGCTGCGATACGGCTACGACAAAGGTTTGATTTCAGGCACAATCTGCGCCGGGGGCTCGCTTGGGTCGATCATTCCGCCCTCCGTCCTTGTCGTCATACTGTCGCTGATCGCGGAGATCGGCATTGGTGAAATGTTTGCCGGGATGATTTTTCCAGGGCTGATGCTAGCAGGCTGCTATGTGCTCTATATCTTGCTTCGTTGCACTCTGGACCCAAAGTCGGGACCGCGCCTGCCGCCATCTGATGACGATCCTTCGCTTGCCGAGAAATTGCGGATTACAGGTGTAGCGTTGTTGCCGCCGGTCATTCTCATCTTTGTCGTACTGGGAACCATCCTTGCCGGAATGGCGGTGCCGACGGAGGCGGCTTCGATGGGCGCTGTCGGTGCTGTCGTCTTGACGGTGATCTACCGGAATTTCACATTTGCCGTGTTACGCGAAGCGATCCTGAAAACGATTTCAATCACGGCGATGATCCTCACCATCCTGTTAGGTGGGACGATGTTTTCGAGTGTCTTTGTCGGGATCGGCGGCTTGCTCGCAGCGGAACGCGCCATCGAGTTCATGGCGTTTGGTCCTTGGGGTACGTTGTTCTTGATCTTGGCGCTGGCATTCCTCGCTGGATTCGTGATGGATGTGCTCTCCATCATCCTGATCGTCGTTCCCATTGCGGTACCGCTGATCATGGGCTTCGGTTTCGATACCATCTGGTTCTTCATCCTGCTGTTGATCACCTTGCAGACGAGCCTACTGACACCGCCGATGGCGGGTGCTATTTTCTATCTACGTGCCATCGCACCGCCGGAAATAACGCTCCGCGATATGTATCGCGGCATGACACCGTTCATCCTGCTGCACTTTGTTGTCCTGGCGTTGGTGATGGTGTTTCCGGAGTTGGCGCTGTGGTTGCCGGACAAGCTGCTGGGGTTTGATTGATGATGAAATTGCTGTTCCTTGACGCCTTGGCGGGGCGTAGAATACGGTCCATGTCCTAACGGAATGTTTGGGTAAAGGAAGTAAGCCATGTCCGAAGCAGTGCGGTCTGTGCAAGACGACTATTCGATTTCATCTGTTTCGGATGTGGTCGGCGCGGAAGTCGTCGGTCTTGATGTGTCGCGACCGCTCGATGCCGCGACGATCGCAACCCTGCGGCAAGCTTTCCAAGATCACCATTTGTTGTGTTTTCGGGACCAATATTTGAGTGATGAGCAACTAACCGCGTTCTCGGTTCAATTTGGGCCGCTTGAAATCTATCCGGAAGAAGATCTGACCAAAGGTGCCATGGAGGTCTATCACGTCGCCAATGTGTCGCAATCGGGCGAGCATTTGCCGGAAGACGACCGAATGGTGGTGTTTCAGCGTAATAACGGCCGCTGGCATACAGATAGCTCCTACCGTTATATCCCGTCACTGGCCTCGATCATGTACGGCATCGAAGTATTGCCGGACGACGCCGAAGGCGGTGAGACCGGGTTCTCCAATATGCTACTAGCTTATAAGGCGCTGCCCGACGATATGAAGACGACGCTGATGCATCTGCATCAGGTGCATTCCTACGGTGAAATCCGCCGTTTGGAGCCGACCATTCCGGCGATGAGCGACCACGAGCGGAATGCTTTGCCGCCGGTGTCGCACCCGGTGATCCGCGTCCATCCGGATCGTGATTATCAACGGTCGCTCTATTTCACCTCGAATACCAGCCTCGAGATCGGCGGCATGACCCTCGAAGACGGCAAGGATTTGCACGGCTGGCTGGTCGACTATGTCGGCAAGCAGGAGTTCTGTTACTTCCACCGTTGGCGTCGGAATGATTTGGTAATGTGGGACAATCGAGTGTTGTTGCACCGGGCCATTGATTACGACACGGCCAAATATCGCCGTGTTCTGCGGAGGACAACGGTTGCCGGGGACGGTCCGATCATGGGGCCGTATTGGCCGGAGGCGATGGCGGCGGGAGAGCGCTAGGTTATCCGGCAGCGGGATAGCTAGCGGGCATCTCATCATCCTTCAATGCCCAAAGATGGGCGATACGTGCCATGCATGGCGTCTATCCGCAGGGGTGCTATATTTCCAAAGGAAACGGCAGATTGTCTAAGGAACGACCATGGATTTGAATCTCAGCGCCGAGGACCTCGCTTTTCGTGACGAGGTGCGTGCATTTCTCCACGAGAACTTGAGTGACGATATTCTCGAGGGTGCCCGCCTGACGCCGGCGGTGCGTAGCCCAGTGGGACCGGCGCGTAGATGGGCGAAGGTCCTCTCGGAGAAGGGTTGGCTTTGTCATCCGTGGCCGGCGGAGTTCGGCGGCCCCGGCTGGGGCGTGGTCAAAAAATATATCTACGAATTTGAATCGGAAATGGCCGGGACACCGTCGATCAACAACATGGGCATCCGCATGGTCGGTCCGGTCGTCATGAAGTTCGGCACCGAGGAACAGAAAGCGACTGTGCTACCGAGTATCCTGAACGACGAGTTCGCGTGGTGTCAGGGCTATTCCGAACCCGGTTCGGGCTCGGATCTCGCCTCGTTGCAAACCCGCGCGGTGGCGGATGGCGACGATTATATCATCAACGGCTCAAAAATTTGGACGACCGGCGCACATACCGCCGATAAGATATTTTGTCTGGTCCGCACCTCCACTGAGGGTAAGCCGCAGCAAGGTATCAGCTTCCTGCTCTTCGATATGGACCTGCCGGGCATTACCATAAAGCCGATCTTGACCTTTGCGGGCGATCATGAACTCAATCAGGTTTTCTTCGATAATGTGCGGGTACCGCAAGCGAACCGCATCGGTGATGAAAACCAGGGATGGAGCGTTGCCAAGTATCTGCTGGAGTTCGAACGCGGCGGCGTTGCATATTCGCCGCGTGTGAAGGCCGCGCTATTGAAGCTTAAAGAGATGAGCCAGAGGGAAGCGGGCGGGGCTGGCCGCAGATTGATTGACAATCCGGACTTCAAGACCCGTCTGGCAAAGCTGGAAATCGGCGTACAAGCGTCGGAAATCATTGAAAAACGGGTCATGAGTGCGTTGAGTCAGGGGCAAAATCCGGGTGCATCATCTTCCATCTTCAAGCTGCGGGGCTCGGAGCTTCTGCAAGAGACGTTGGAGATGACCATGAACGCGCTCGGCTACTATGCGAACCCGTATCAGCCGGAAGCCTTTGTGCCAGGCAATAATGTAGAACCAATTGCACCGGAATACGGCCTTGTTGCGACATCGAAATATTATAACCAACGCGCTGCGACGATCTATGCAGGATCGAGCGAAGTGCAGCGGAGTATTCTGGCGAAACACGTTCTTGGACTGTGAAGGACGGACCTATGACCCCAAGCGAGATCGAATACCTGTTTCGCGGCAGCGCGACACCACCCAGTAAGGTCCTGCCCGGTGAGCCGCCGTTTACGACGCGCCCGGAACTGAAGGGTATCTTCGGCATGGTTGCCTCGACCCATTGGCTTGGTACGGCCGCTGGAATGAGTATCCTTGAGAAGGGTGGAAATGCCTTTGACGCCGCCGTTGCGACAGCGCTGACGCTGCAGGTCGTGGAGCCGAGTATGGCCGGCCCTGGGGGCGACGCGCCGATTGTTCTCTACGATGCAAAGTCGGACGACGTGAAGGTGATTTGCGGCCAGGGCGTGGCGCCGGCGAAGGCCACAGTTGATGCCTATCGCCATCTCGGCCTGGATATTGTACCGGGAGCGGGTCTGTTACCGCTCGTTGTGCCGGGCGCGTTCGGTGCGTTCATGCTGCTGCTGCGCGATTGGGGAACGATGAGTGTCCGCGACGTGTTGGAGCCCGCGATCGGCCACGCCCGCAATGGCTATCCAATCGGCGCGCGTGTGGTGGCGACGATCGAAGCGTTGAAGGATTTGTTCGTTGAGCATTGGCCGAGTTCGGCGGCGGTGTATTGCCCGGATGGGAATGTGCCCAAACCCGATCAATTATTTAGCAACCCCGTGTTGGCGGACACGTTTGAGAGAATTTTACGGGAAGCGGAAGCAGTCGGCGGCGACCGAGAAGGTCAAATCGAGGCAGCGCGCGACGCGTTTTATCAAGGTTTCGTCGCCGAAAGTATCGACGGATTTTGCCGTGATAATGAATTCCTCGACACATCTGGCCGCGCTCATGGCGGCTTCCTCTCCGGTGAAGACTTAGCGAGTTGGTCGCCCGGTGTTGAAGCGCCGCTTTCCCTCGATTACGAAAATTTCTCCGTTTTTAAATGCGGCCCCTGGAGCCAAGGGCCTGTTTTCTTGCAACAATTGGCCCTTCTGAAAGGATTCAACCTCGGTGCGATGGATCCTAATGGAGAGGCGTTCGTCCACTATGTGACGGAGTGTACGAAGCTCGCCTTTGCGGACCGGGAGAAGTTTTATGGTGATCCCAATTTCGTTGACGTGCCGATGGAGGGTCTCTTAAGCGATGACTATGGTGCATTGCGTAGGCATATGATTGATTCTAGCAAAGCGTTCGGAGAAATGCCGCCGCCGGGCAGTGCAGAACAGCTCGGGATCACGCCTAGAAAGAATGTGGAGGTTGGCAAAAAGGCTTCAGGCTTTAAAGAGATGGCTGTAGACACAGCGTATACCTGTGTTATTGATAAATACGGTAATGCATTTTCGGCTACCCCCAGCGATGGTCAACATTCATCTCCAATGATCCCAGGGCTTGGCTTCGTGCCGTCGAATAGAGGTTCACAATCATGGACCGATCCGAATAATCCGGCCTGTATGGCTGCCGGTAAGCGGCCAAGATTGACTCCAAATCCAGCACTTGCAATTAAGGAAAACGAGTGGATTATGCCTTTCGGATCCCCAGGTAATGACGTGCAGCCGCAAGCCATGATCCAAGTATTGCTTAACCAAAATCTTTGGGGGATGCGGCCTCTGGAGGCGGTAGAAGCACCACGAGTGGCATCCACAAATTTTCCAAGGTCG
>CAJWTF010000064.1 GCA_913046825.1 uncultured Rickettsiales bacterium
ATCCCCGTCCGCAGAGGCGTAGCTTTACCTAGCGCTTGGCCAAAGGCTCCCGATCAAGCGATGTAACATGACGATCACCGGCATCATTCCCGCCCGATACGCTTCCTCGCGTTTCCCCGGAAAACTGCTCGAATTGCTCGACGGCAGGCCCATCCTGCAGCACGTCGTCGAGAAGTGCCGCTTGGCCAAGCGCTTGGCCGACGTGATTGTGGCGACGGATGACCCGCATATCGTGGACGCTCTGAGTCATGTTTGCCGGGTCGAGATGACGCGCGAAGATCACCCAAGCGGCACCGACCGCGTGGCCGAAGTGGCGCAACGATGCGAACTCGGCGCCGTGGTCAATATTCAAGGCGACGAGCCGATCATCGATCCTGGCGTGATTGACAAGGTGGCTGCGCTGCTCGACGTCAACGAAATGTCCACCGCCGCTGTGCCGATTCGGCAGTTGGACGAGTGGGAAAACCCGAATGCGGTGAAAGTCGTTGTCAATGCATCCGGCCACGCCCTATACTTCTCGCGGCGTACGATACCGTATTTGCGCGACGCCGCCGATGACCCGAGTGAGAAGCAGTTGGCGGCGTTTCCTTTTTTGAAGCACCTTGGCATCTACGGCTACCGGAGGGAGACTCTTCTGCGGCTGGTGGGGTGCCCGGTTTCCCCGCTGGAGGAGGCGGAGAAATTGGAACAGTTGCGGGCACTCGACAATGGCATTCCGATCGCCGTTGCGGTGGTCGACCACGACAGCGTGGGCATCGACACTCCTGAAGATCTGCAGCAGTTACGCAACCTTTTAGAGACAAAATCGTGAAACACATCTTTGTGACAGGCGGTGTAGTGAGTTCCCTTGGCAAAGGGCTGACGGCGGCCTCCATCGGCACTCTGCTGGAGCGGCGCGGCCTCAAGGTCACGCTGCAAAAGTTTGACCCCTACCTAAACGTCGACCCCGGCACGATGAGCCCGTTCCAGCACGGTGAGGTGTACGTGCTCGACGACGGCGCCGAGACCGACCTCGATCTCGGGCACTACGAGAGGTTCACCAGCACCAAGCTTTCGTGTTTTAACAACCTCACCAGCGGGCAGGTGTACCAACGGGTTTTGGACAAGGAACGCCGAGGGGATTATCTTGGCAAAACGGTGCAAGTGATCCCGCACATTACGGATGAGATTCAAAAACGGATTCGGGAGATCGGGGAGAAGAGCGAAGCCGATGTGGTGATCACCGAGATTGGCGGCACGATCGGGGATATCGAGGGGCTGCCATTTGTTGAGGCGATCCGCGAGTTTGCTCTCAATGCCGGCCCGGGCAACGTGCTTTTTTTGCACGTCACATTCATCCCGTACATCAACGCGGCCGGCGAACTGAAAACCAAACCGACGCAGCAAGGCGTGGCCAAATTGCGCGAGATCGGTATCACGCCGGACGTACTAGTCTGCCGCTGTGAGAAGCCGCTGAACAAAGAACTGCGGCAGAAGCTGTCGCTGTTTTGTAACGTCCAATACGAGGCGGTGATCGAGGAGATGGACGTCGAGCATTCCATTTACGAAGTGCCGCTGATGCTGCAGCGGGAGGGGTTGGACGATTTGATCTGCCGTAAGCTCGAGCTAGAGACGCTGTCGGCTGACATGTCCGAGTGGCGAGAAATTATTCGCAAACTCATCGCGCCACGGCACCGGGTGCGCATCGGGGTGGTGGGCAAATACGTTGAGCTGCAGGACGCATACAAATCGGTTTACGAGGCGGTGATCCATGGGGGTGTGGCCAACGACTGCGGCGTTGAGATTGAGCGTGTCGAGGCGGAGGATATCGAGAAAAACGGGGCCGCCAAGGTGCTCAAGGGTTACGGCGGTATCCTCGTGCCGGGCGGTTTTGGTGAGCGCGGCACGGAAGGCAAAATCCTCGCGGCACAGTACGCTCGCGAAAATAGGGTTCCCTATTTTGGCCTTTGTCTGGGCATGCAGATCGCCACCATTGAGTTCGCTCGAAACGTACTCAACTTGGAAGGCGCGCACTCGGTGGAGTTTGATGCCGTCAGCCCGCATCCGGTGATCGCCCTGTTGGATGAGCAACAAAATGTGACCGACAAGGGTGGCACGATGCGCTTGGGCAGTTTCCCGTGCCGGCTCGATCCAGGCAGCCGAATTGCTGAGATATACGAGGGCGAGCGCGAAATTAACGAGCGTCACCGCCATCGGTTTGAAGTGAATGTAAATTACCGCCAACGTTTAGAAGACGCGGGTCTTCATTTCTCGGGTATGTCACCTGATAAACGGCTTCCCGAGATTGTCGAACTCCGCGATCATCCGTGGTATGTTGGCGTGCAATTTCATCCAGAGTTAAAATCTCGGCCTTTCGCGCCACATCCCTTGTTTACAAGCTTTGTCAAAGCGGCCGTCGATCAAGCACGATTGGTCTAATACTGGAAAATCCCTAATGACGACGCAAAAGCGTGTAGCGATTGGCCCCGTTTCCGTTGCCAATGATCTTCCATTGACGTTAATTGCCGGGCCTTGCGCGCTCGAAAGCCGCTCCCATGCGCTGGAGATGAGCCAAGCACTCTGTGAGATGACAGACAGGCTCGGCATAGGGTTTATTTATAAATCTTCATTCGATAAAGCGAATAGGACGTCCAACAGCAGTCCGCGTGGCATGGGGTTGGAAGAGGCTTTGCCGATTTTCAACGAAGTCCGAGAAACGCACGGCTGCCCTATCCTCACTGATGTACACGAGGCAGGACAATGTGCGCCCGTCGCAGACGCGGTGGATATATTGCAGATTCCGGCCTTTCTCTGCCGCCAGACGGATTTACTCTTGGCGGCGGCGAAGACCGATAAGGCAGTGAACGTCAAAAAAGGTCAATTCCTCGCGCCCTGGGACATGAAACAGGTTGTGGCAAAGTTAGCGGATGCAGGGAATGAAAATATTCTGCTAACCGAACGTGGAGCCAGTTTCGGATACAACACGTTGGTGAGCGATATGCGCTCGCTGCCGATTATGGCGCAAAATGGCTACCCTATCGTCTTTGATGCGACCCATTCGGTTCAACAACCGGGGGGGCAAGGAACGACATCGGGTGGCCAACGGGAGTTTGTTCCGGCCTTGGCTAGAGCCGCGATCGCCGTCGGTGTTGCTGCCGTATTTATTGAAACCCATCAGGATCCCGATTCAGCACCTTCCGACGGGCCGAATATGGTGCCTCTCAATGAATTAGAAAAATTGCTTTCGCAGCTCATTGAATTCGATCAGATCGCGAAGGCGCACCCTCTTAACATCTGACGATACCGAAGACGCAACTTGGAGCCAAAACAATGACCGCAATAGTCGAATTGCAGGCACGCGAAATTCTCGACAGCCGAGGAAATCCGACTGTTGAGGTTGATGTTTTTCTCGAAGACGGCGCGTTTGGCCGCGCGGCGGTGCCGTCCGGTGCATCTACCGGCGCGCATGAGATGCTCGAACTACGCGATGGCGGGGACAGGTATGGCGGAAAAGGCGTCCAAAAGGCGGTCGACGCGGTGAACGGCGATATATTCGACGCTCTATCCGGTTCAGAGGCGGAAGATCAAAGGAATATCGACCAAATTTTGTTGGATTTAGATGGTACGGAAAACAAGGCTCGGTTGGGGGCAAATGCGATTTTGGGAGCGTCGCTTGCGGTTGCGCGGGCGGCGGCGGAATCCCATGACCTGCCGCTATACGCTTATATCGGTGGCATCTGGGCGAATCTCTTGCCAGTGCCAATGATGAATATAGTAAACGGCGGCGCGCATGCGGATAACGCCGTCGATATCCAAGAATTCATGATCATGCCGCTCGGTGGTGAGACATTCTCGGAAGCGCTTCGGATGGGCGCCGAAGTGTTTCATGCACTGAAGTCCACGCTTTCCGATGCAGGGCACAGCACAAATGTCGGCGACGAAGGTGGCTTTGCGCCGGCGTTGAGCTCCACGACCGAGGCTTTGGACTATATCCAGAAGGCCATCGAACGGGCCGGCTACACTTGCGGTGACGATATTTGCCTGGCGCTCGATTGCGCGGCGACAGAATTTTATATTGACGGTGCCTATCGTTTGGATGGCGAAGGGAAGATTCTCGATGCGGTGGGAATGACCGACTACCTTGAAAACCTTGTGAACAATTATCCGATCGTTTCGATTGAAGATGGCATGGCCGAGGATGATTGGGACGGTTGGCGGGTTCTGACCGAAAAAATCGGAGACACAACCCAATTGGTCGGCGACGATCTGTTCGTCACGAACCCGAAGCGTCTAGCTGACGGCATCGAACGGGGGACCGCCAATTCGATTTTGGTGAAGGTCAATCAGATTGGTACTTTGAGTGAAACCCTGGACGCGGTTGAACTAGCGCACCGCTCCGGTTATACGGCGGTTATGTCGCATCGCTCAGGTGAAACCGAGGATACGACGATCGCGGACATCGCTGTTGCCACCAATTGCGGTCAGATTAAAACTGGCTCTCTCTCTCGCTCCGACCGATTGGCTAAGTACAATCAGCTCCTACGAATTGAGGAACGCCTGGGAAACGCTGCAAGATTTGCGGGCCGGGCAGCCTTAAAATAGATGAAGCGGAGACGCGGTTCCAAAGTAAAAAAAACCGCTACTGAAGGTTTCTTCATTAATATTAGGTAATGCGATTTTTAATAAATGAATATTATCTACCATTTACTTATTATATTGACGGTATATTTAATGTCGTCCATTATCTTCATATGTTTTCACTTGGAAAAATCACGGACTTCATCCGACTGATTACGCCTCCCGTCATTGGAGCGCTCGTTGTTGGTTATTTTGCATATCATTCACTCAAAGGTGATCATGGCCTTAGTGCCTACTTGCTGTTGACGGCGGAAGTAACCAAGGCCGAGAGCGTGTTGGCGGAGAGAGTCGATGAGCGTAAGCTCATCGAACGTCGGACTAAATTACTGGGCCCGAAGAACCTAGATTTGGACACTCTCGACGAGCGGGCGAGGGCGGTTTTAAACCTATTAGAAGAGGATGAGCGGGTCATTTTGGATTGAGCGTTTGTGCGCAAAACTTCGGACAAGAAGTCCCTACTTTCGTATACTCAACAAGTCGACTGCAAATGAAGTTTTATCCACGCGGCTAACGATATGATACTGGAATACTAATTAACGCTAGATATTGTGTTTTGCTCTGAAGACTTGCCCTCCATCCAAATCAATACGAAAGAATGCAGCATGAATGATTGGAAAAAAACACACCTCGATGAACCTGATATGTGGCCGACAGATGTCATCGTAAAGATGGAAGCCAGCCACAATGATGCTCGAGGATCGATCCAACCGCTCTATGACCTGCCGACAAAAAGCGTAGTATTGATTTCGTCAAAAAAGGGAACCGTGCGCGCCAATCACTATCATCTAACCGATTGGCACTACTGCTATGTTACCGAGGGTCAAATTGACTATTATCATCGTCCGCACGGGTCGGAGGAAATGCCGGAACTGGTAACTGTGAAAACTGGAGAGCTGTTTTTCACGCCGCCCATGGTCGACCATGCAATGGTCTTCACTCAAGACACGACGTTCTTCACTTTCGGGCGCAACCCCAGAGACCAAGAATCTTACGAGGCGGATGTACGACGGATTGAAATGATAGATCCCGCGACAATCAAGGTATAACCTCGGATATGCCGACGTGCCGGCTGCGTTCGGATTGCCGCCTGTGTAATAACGATGGATTGCAGGTCGTTTGTACTTTGTCGTGCACACCGCCCGCGAATGCTTTTCGACCGTCTTCTTCATTAAATGAAATTCAAGATGTGTTTCCGCTAGAGCTGATGCTCTGCAACAGATGCGGACACCTGCAACTCGGCCATATTGTTGATCCGGAAAGCCTTTTCTCCGATTATGTATATGTTTCCGGCACGTCTCCTAGTTTCATCGCTCATTTCGATGCCTATGCAAATACCGTGTGGTCCATGGGGGCTGGCGCTGCGAATGATTTAGTTATCGATATTGGCTCTAACGACGGCACTCTCCTTAAATCTTTTCGAAAATTGGGCGCCCGAATACAAGGAATAGATCCCGCACAGAAAATTGCAAACGCCGCAAATAAGAGAGGTGTCCCGACAATTGCAGCTTTCTTTTCGAGCGAGACCGCCGCGCGGATTTTAGAAGAAAAAGGGCAAGCTCAAATCATAACGGCGAATAATGTATGCGCTCATATCGACGATCTCAGCAGCGTAGTGGAGGCCGTTGTGACACTTTTGGCCCCCGATGGTTTATTCGTCTTTGAAGTGTCTTACTTATTGGATGTCATAGAGAAAACGCTGTTTGACACCATCTATCATGAGCATTTGGACTACCACGCATTGAAGCCATTGGTGCCCTTTTTACAAACGCACGGCTTACACCTATTTCATGCGGAGCGAATTCCCAGTCATGGCGGTTCCATTCGGATATTTGCGGCACCGGAGGCGAGCGGCCGTAGAACGAGCGACGAACTAATGGCGTTACTTGCAGCCGAGGATATCATTGGACTGGCGGAACCGGGTGTCTATGGAGAGTTCTCTCGCAAGATCCAAAATGCCGGAGATGAGCTTAGTCGATTGATAGCGAGGGCACGGGCGGAGGGGCGCCGAATAGCGGGATATGGCGCTCCAGCCAAAGCGACAACGCTGATGTATCAGTTCGGCCTCAAACCGGAAGATTTAGCCTACATCGTGGATGATAGCCCTTGGAAACAAGGTCTCCATAGTCCCGGTTTGAATATTCCTGTCGTTCCCGCGACCCGGTTAATCGAAGACCCAGTCGATGATTTGCTCATTCTGGCGTGGAATTTTGCGGAACCAATCATTAAAAATAATCGGCAATTCTTGCATTCGGGCAATCGTTTTATCGTTCCCTTGCCCACATTAAAGGTAGTGAGTGCGGACAATGAATAATTCCTTATTTCTCGACGGGGATCTCGCTGAAATTGTCGCCAGACTACCACCAGAGGTTATGAATTTAGCCGGTAAACGCGTCCTCATCGCGGGCGGGGCGGGATTCCTTGGGCGATATTTTATTGCGGTTTTTCAAAAATTAAATGAGGAGCTCCTCGATAAACCGTGTAAGATTTGCATGTTGGATAATTTTCGGGTCGCGGATCCGAAACTCCTGGACGACCTCGGCGATTGGGGTGAATTGGTCCATGCCGATATATGTCGCGATCCGCTTCCGAACGGCGAATTCGACTGGTTTATTCATGCCGCGGGAATCGCTAGTCCCTTCTATTATCGCGCCTATCCGTTGGAAACCTTGGAAGTCGCGACCGTCGGGACGCAGCGATTGTTGGAATTTGCGAAAAATTCGAATGCACGGTTCGTCTATTTCTCCTCGAGTGAAATTTATGGTGATCCAGACCCAGGTCATGTGCCGACGACGGAGAGTTATCGGGGCAATGTCTCAACTTTAGGCCCGAGAGCGTGTTACGACGAAGGGAAAAGGGTAGGGGAGACGTACTGCTACATCTATCATGATTATTTTGGCGTCCATACTAATATCATCAGACCTTTTAATGTCTATGGCCCCGGAATGCAGAAGTCAGATTATCGGGTTATGCCAAATTTCGCAGCGCAAATTGCCGCCGGTGATCCATTGATGATCTATGGTGACGGCCGGCAGACCCGGACATTTTGCTATATTGTCGACGCCATGGTTGGTTTTTTCCGCATTGTACTCAAAGGTGTGCCAGGGGAAGCCTACAACATCGGCAATCCAAATCCCGAAGTATCGATGAACGTTCTCGCCGATACTTTCAAAAACATGAGTCCTGTCGATGCCTCGATGCAAACGACGGAATATCCAGATTCTTACCCTGCGGACGAACCCATGCGCCGGTGCCCTGATATTCGTAAGGCTGAATTGCAGTTGGATTTTCACCCGACTGTTGGTTTGGAAGATGGCGTGAAGCGCTTCTTGTCTTGGTCAATTCCGAGATATCGCTCGGAACTCGCCTCTTCCTCCTGATCATGGGGGAAACAACGTCTATAGCGGTTTTCGGCTCAGGACCTTGGGCCCAACGGCATATGGCGACGATTTCCGCGACACCAGACCTGCAGCTCGCTGGTGTTGTCAGTTCTTCCTTATCCAATCAACCGCGAACGCTCTATGGCGATATCGTCCCAAATAAAATCTGGTCGGACATTGACCGGATGTTGCTTGAAAAGAACCGCCCCGACGGCGTCATCCTGGCGATAGCGCCCCATCATATGTTGGAGGTTTGCGGAAGACTGCTTAGTGAAGGCATTCCCGTACTCGCAGAAAAGCCACTGACCTTATCGGCCCGCGATGCACAATGGATCGTGACGCAAGCTGAGCGCGTGAATGGATTAATCATGGTGAATCTGATTCATCTGTTCAGCGCCGGATATTCTGCCTTGAAGTGCCATTTAGAGGATATTGGACCACTCGAGGAACTGTCTTCCGAAGGTGGCAACCAGGGTCCGTTCCGAGAGTATATGTCGGGTCTTTGGGACTACGGACCGCACGAACTCGCATTCGCATTGGATTTGGTTAAATCGTCACCGATTGATCTCACGGCAAATCTTCTGTCCGGCGATAGGCAACGTCATGTCATTCATGTCGAAATGGAATTTCCGAACGGAATGCGTGCGAACTTGAAATTTGGAAATATGATGGCGGAAAAACGGCGTAATCTTCGGTGCAAGGGAGAGGTCGGCATATTGGAACTTGAAGATCATCCGGCATCAAACCTCCGTCTGAACCACAAAGTTGTTCCGTTATTTGGACCGCTTCCTCTGAATAACGTCCACAGTCACTTTGTGAAGAGCATCGCAGCGGGAATGGATTCTATGGGAACCGCTGCCCTGGCGAGTGAAATTAACAACGTGATCGAGAGAATTGGATCAGAAATTTGATCTCAGAGTTCCCTGAAAAATAGATCTGTTGAATCTATCGAGAAAATTTGTTCCGAACGAATTCTCGATCTGCTAAACTTCCCAATAATAGAATCAGAAAACTACACGTATTAACTAACATTCAGTTAATTCATGAATAATTCATTAATTTCAATTGGATAATATTATATTGAAGAATCCGCTGTTTCGCATTACTTGATAGCGGATGGGAACCAAGGCGTCGAAATCGACGTAGTCAGGGAGTCCAAATGGCGGCGAAAGAGCGGGCCAGAACGCGCGCATCGGCAAAGAAGAATTCCAGCGCAGCGTCTAAAGACGAATTATTACAATATTACAATGACATGCTTTTGATTCGACGCTTCGAAGAGAAAGCGGGGCAATTGTACGGCATGGGTTTGATCGGCGGGTTTTGCCATTTGTATATCGGCCAAGAAGCTGTCGTTGTCGGTATACAATCGACGCTGAAGGACGGCGATGCCGTCATCACCAGCTATCGTGATCATGGCCATATGCTGGCCTGCGGGATGGATGCCAGAGGCGTTATGGCCGAGCTAACGGGCCGCGCCGGAGGGTATTCCAAAGGTAAAGGCGGCTCGATGCATATGTTCAGCCGGGAAAAGAATTTTTACGGCGGGCACGGTATCGTCGCGGCACAAGTGCCGATCGGTGCGGGTATCGCTTTCGCCCATAAATATAATCAAACCGACCTCGTCAGCGTCACATATTTCGGCGACGGCGCCATCAATCAAGGCCAAGTCGGTGAAACGCTGAATATGGCGGGATTATGGGATTTACCGGCGATTTTTGTGATCGAAAACAATAAATATGCCATGGGGACAAGTCAGGAACGGGCCTCGGCAGGTAGCGACCTATTTAACCGCGGTAAACCATTTGGCATTCCCGGCAAGCAGGTTGACGGCATGGACGTGCTTGCGGTGCGGGAGGCGGCAGCGATCGCTGTTGCGCACTGCAGAGCGGGGAAAGGGCCTTACGTCCTGGAGATGCAAACCTACAGATATCGCGGTCACTCAATGTCTGATCCAGCGAAATATCGTAGCCGTGAAGAGGTCAGCAAAGTTCGATCGGAACGCGATCCCATCGACCGCATGCGGGGTTGGTTAATCGACGAAAAAGTCGCCTCAGAAGACGAACTCAAGGAAATCGACCGCAAGAACAAGGATATTGTGTCTGATGCCGCGGAATTCGCACAAAACAGCCCGGAACCGGATCCATCGGAACTCTATACCGATGTCTTGGTTGAAGCGTAGGCCGGGGGAGCAACGGAAATGCCAGTAGAGATATTGATGCCCGCGCTTTCGCCGACCATGACGGAAGGCAAACTTGCCAGGTGGCTGAAAGTCGAAGGCGACGATGTTACAGCGGGAGACGTGATAGCAGAGATCGAGACAGATAAGGCGACTATGGAAGTGGAAGCGGTCGACGAGGGTAAACTCGGTAAAATCTTGGTCCACGAGGGTGCCGAAGGCGTCGCTGTAAACACGCCAATTGCCGTTATTTTGGGTGAGGGAGAAAGAGCCGATGATGTTGCCGCGAGTCCGGCGCTCACGGAACCTGCGCTGCAGCCTGCGGCACAGGAGTCAGTGGCGGTGGTGTCCACTCCGGTAAGTGCGCCCGTCGTGGCAAACACGCAGGCCGAGTCCGGTTGGGACGGTGAGACAGTCACAATGACCGTACGTGAAGCCTTGCGCGATGCGATGGCGGAGGAAATGCGGCGTGAAGAGGCCGTATTCCTGATGGGCGAGGAAGTGGCCCAATATCAGGGAGCCTATAAGATTAGCCAAGGCTTGTTGGAAGAATTTGGTGAACGCCGGGTTATTGATACACCGATCACGGAACATGGATTTTCCGGCGTCGGCGTCGGTGCCGCGTTCATGGGATTGCGTCCCATCGTAGAGTTCATGACCTTTAATTTCGCCATGCAGGCCGTGGATCATCTGATCAACTCCGCCGCTAAGACGCTGTATATGTCCGGTGGTCAAATGGGGTGCCCAATTGTTTTTCGAGGGCCGAATGGTGCCGCGTCACGCGTCGGCGCGCAGCATTCCCAATGCTATGCCAGTTGGTATGCCCATTGCCCGGGATTGAAAGTGGTCTCGCCCTATTCGGCGGCGGATGCAAAGGGCCTCCTCAAATCGGCCATACGAGATCCCAACCCCGTTTTAGTCCTTGAAAACGAGATGTTGTACGGAAACAGCTTCGAAGTCCCGGTCAGCGACGATTGGATTGTTCCGATTGGCAGCGCGAAAGTCGTGCGGGAAGGAACCGATGTTACGCTGATTGCCTTCTCGATCATGGTCGACAAGGCGCTTGAGGCAGCGGATGCACTTGCCGCGGAAGGGATCAGCGCGGAAGTTATCGATCTTCGCAGTATTCGACCGCTCGACACCGAAACCATCGTCAAATCGGTTCAAAAGACCAATCGCATCGTCAGTTGCGAAGAAGGTTGGCCATTCGCGGGTATCGGGTCAGAAATCGCCGCGCTGATGATGGAAGCGGCTTTTGACTGGCTTGATGCGCCGATGGCGCGGGTTTGCTCAGAGGATGTTCCGTTGCCTTATGCGGCCAATCTCGAAGCGCTTGCCCTACCGCAAGCAGGACAGATCGTCGATGCCGCTAAAAACGTCTGCTATCGCTCTTAGGGCGGAGGAAAACAATGCCAGCCAAAATACTTATGCCCGCTTTGTCCCCGACCATGACCGAAGGGACGTTAGCGAAATGGCTCGTCGGAGAAGGCGATACCGTGAATTCTGGCGACGTGATCGCCGAAATCGAAACCGATAAAGCCACGATGGAAGTAGAAGCCGTCGAGGAAGGGAAACTTGGCAAGATCCTAGTTGCCGAGGGCACTGAAGGCGTTGCCGTCAACAACGTCATCGCCTTATTGCTCGAAGAAGGTGAGGATGATAGTGCGTTGGCTGGTGTCGTTGTCTCTGCTTCACCGAGCGGCAAGGTTGGCACGCCACCTGCGGCCGGGCCCACGCCAGCGCCCGCGCTAGCTGCATCGGCACCCGCGGCATCACCTACCCCACAAACGGCTCCGCCGGTCGCTGCTGCGGCCTCTGGCGCACGGGTCGTTGCCAGCCCATTGGCGCGCCGAATGGCTTCTCAAGCGGGGCTTGATTTGGCGAATATGGCTGGAACCGGCCCCAATGATAGGATCGTGAAGGCGGATGTCGAAGCGGCATTGTCCGGCGGAGGTGCTCCAGCAGGCGCAGCGGCAGCCCCCTCCGCATCCCCCGCCGTTGCGCAGACAACCTCGACGACAGCGGAGAAGTTGCCGTTTGAGCCGAATTTTGACCTCGAATCGCTCTCGACGATGCGCAAGACGATCGCGAGGCGGCTCACGGAATCAAAACAGCAGATCCCGCATTTCTATCTTTCAGTTGATTGTGAGATTGATGAGCTGTTGGCGATGCGGAAAACCCTAAATGACAAGGCGGACGGCGCTTACAAGCTGTCAGTCAATGATATGGTTATTAAGGCTGCAGCGATCGCGCTTCGGCGCGTGCCGAAAGCCAATGCATCTTGGACCGACGAGGGTGTAAAACTCTATAAATCAGCGGATATTTCGGTCGCAGTTGCTATCGAAGGCGGCTTGATTACACCGGTCGTGCGGCAGGCGGAAAATAAGGGGCTTGAGGCCATCTCCGTTGAGATGAAATCACTCTCCGAGAAGGCTCGTGACGGCAAACTCGGCCCTGAAGAATATCAAGGCGGCACGTTTAGTATTTCCAATCTCGGCATGTACGGGATTAAGGAGTTCAGCGCGGTCATCAACCCGCCGCAGGCTTGTATCCTGGCGGTCGGTGCCGGCGCACAGCAGCCTGTCGTCAAAGATGGAGCGCTTGCGGTCGCGACGGTTATGTCCTGTACGCTTTCGGTCGATCATCGGGCAGTCGACGGGGCCATCGGCGCCAAATATCTTGGCGCCTTTAAGCGGCTCATCGAAGATCCGCTCAGCATGCTGCTCTAAGGAGTTCCCATGGCGGATCAAAAATTCGATCTCATTGTAGTCGGCGGCGGCCCTGGCGGCTATGTCGCAGCCATTCGCGCGGCGCAATTGGGCATGAAGACAGCCCTTGTCGAGGGACAGCATCTGGGTGGTATTTGTCTTAATTGGGGCTGTATTCCGACCAAAGCACTGCTCCGCACTGCCGAAGTGTATCGCAACATTCAGCATGCGGAAGCCTATGGCATAACGGTTCAAGGCGCTTCCGTCGACTTGAAGAAGGTTATCGCGCGCTCACGCAAAGTGGCGGGTCAATTGAATGGTGGCGTCGGGCATCTCTTGAAAAAGAATAAGGTTGAAGCCATCGACGGCTGGGGCAAACTGGCGGGCGGATCCAAGGGGGCGCGCAAGCTTTCCGTAGAGAAAGACGGCAAGAAGGTCGCCGACCTCACGGCGGCGCATATCATATTGGCGACGGGGGCCAGAGCTCGGTCTTTGCCGGGGGTGGAGCCTGACGGCAAATTGGTTTGGACGTATAGGGAAGCCATGGTGCCGGAAGCGATGCCGAAATCGATCCTGGTAGTCGGGTCAGGCGCCATCGGCATCGAATTCGCGAGTTTCTACCGCAATCTCGGTGTCGACGTCACCGTGATCGAGGTTATGGATCGCGTCCTGCCAGTCGAGGACGAAGAGATTTCAGCCTTGGCGCAAAAGTCCTTCGAAAAAGACGGAATGAAGATCATTACCGGCGCACAAGTCAAAGCGCTGAAGAAATTGGCCAATTCCGTGACCGCAACGGTCGATAAAGCGGGCAAGAGTCAGGATATTACGGTCGACAGAGTGATTTTGGCAGTCGGGATCGTCGGCAATGTTGAGAATATCGGTCTCGAAGGCACCAAGGTGAAGGTCGACCGCGGCCATATCGAGACCAATCAGTGGCTCGAGACCGCCGAAGCGGGCGTCTACGCCATTGGCGATGTTACCGGTCCGCCCTGGCTGGCCCATAAGGCAAGCCATGAAGGTATTATTTGTGTTGAGAAAATCAAAGGCGAGAAAGACGTCCATCCGCTGAACACATTGAATGTGCCGGGTTGCACCTATTGTCTGCCCCAGGTCGCCTCTGTCGGGCTTACGGAAGCCAAGGCCAAGGAAGCCGGCTATGAAGTTCGTGTCGGACGCTTTCCTTTCATGGGGAATGGCAAGGCCATAGCCTTGGGAGAGCCGGAAGGCCTGGTAAAGACGGTGTTTGATGCGAAGACCGGCGAATTGTTGGGCGCGCATATGATCGGCGCCGAAGTTACCGAGCTTATCCAAGGTTATGGCATTGCGCGGACTCTGGAGACGACGGAGAAGGAATTGATGCACACCATATTCCCACACCCGACGTTATCCGAGATGATGCACGAATCGGTACTCGATGCTTATAGTAAGGTTATTCACTTCTAACCGACAAGTGGGTTTGGGCCATGGCCACCATTGAAGCGGCAAAAATACGGCATCCGGAGAAACGCAACCGGCCGGATAATCCGGCGCCTCGGAAACCAGATTGGATTCGCGTAAAGGCGCCAACATCGAAGACTTATTTCGAAACCCGTAAACTCGTCCGTGATAATGGATTGCACACGGTCTGTGAAGAAGCAGGTTGTCCGAATATCGGCGAATGTTGGGCAAAGAAACACGCGACTTTTATGATTATGGGCGATACCTGCACGCGGGCCTGTGCCTTCTGTAATGTCGCGACCGGGATTCCACGTGCCCTCGACGCGGATGAACCATCACGGGTCGGCGACGCAGTGGCACAATTGGGCCTTGCTCATGTAGTCGTGACGTCTGTAGACAGAGACGACCTTGTGGATGGTGGGGCTGAGCATTTTGCGGCCGTCATCGCTTCAATTCGGGAGAAATCTCAAGGGACTACGATTGAAATACTAACACCTGACTTCATGCAAAAAGAAGGCGCAATTGAAGTTGTTGCAACGGCGAAGCCTGATGTTTTTAATCACAATATCGAAACAGTACCGCGTCTATATCCGACAGTCCGGCCAGGCTCACGGTATTTTACCAGCCTCGAACTCTTGCACAGAGTGAAACAGATTGACCCTTCGATCTTTACGAAATCTGGAATGATGGCTGGGCTGGGCGAAAGCCGGGACGAGATGCATCAGGTGATGGATGATCTGCGCTCGGCATCGGTCGATTTTTTGACCGTCGGGCAATATTTGCAGCCGACACCGAAACACGCGACTATTGATCGTTTTATCACGCCGGACGAATTTGACGGGCTGGCCCGCATGGCGCGCGGCAAGGGGTTCTTAATGGTATCAGCCTCTCCTCTGACGCGCTCCTCCTATCACGCCGGCGATGATTTTGCGCAATTGCGCGCGGCGCGAAACGCGAAAATTGCAAAGAATGCCGTGACGATTGCGGCCAATTAACTTCTTCATTTCGTGCGTAGATTTTCCGAAACCAAGTATTTACCCCACTCGTCGTTGGATCTCTTCGACATTATCGTCGATGTGGACAAATACGCGGAGTTCCTACCCTGGTGTGTGGCGTCTCGGGTGCGGCAGCGCAACGACGACGGTTCCCTAATTGCCGACCTCAGCATAGGCTATGGCAGTCTTCGTGAGAAGTTCACAAGCAGTGTTTCGTCTGATCGGGACGAATTGCGTGTCACCACAACCCAAGCTGCCGGCCCTTTCAAGTATCTCAGGAGCGAATGGCAGTTATTGGACGTGAGCGACGGCGGAACGACCCTCTCATTCGAGATTGAGTTCGAATTCCGCTCTTTCTTGTTGGAAAAGGTAATTGGTACCGTCTTCGAATCGGCGGCGCACAAAATGATATCCGCCTTTGAAAAGCGAGCCGCTGATGTTTTATGAGCAGCGAAGACTATCGTTTTAGCGCGGATTCAGCGGCAATCTCCAACAGAGTCACTCAATTTCGCAATTTCATATCTTGACTAGTATTTTAGGTATAAGATCTAATTTTAAGACCGGGATTTGCAACTTCATAGTAATTTATTGAGGGGGAGGTTCAGCGAATGCTGATGCCCAACATGCTTAAGGCCGCAAGAGCGCTTCTCGGAATAAGGCAAAGCGAACTCGCAAAAGCCGCTGGGATATCTCTGGCAACATTGAATAATTTCGAGCGCGGGATCGGCGACCCCCGTGCCAGTACCATCGATGCCATCGAGCGGAGCCTGAGGCGAGGCGGCATCACTTTTATGGATGACGGAGAATCTGAAGGAGTTTCCCTTCAAAAGCTTCACCGGCCAAGCGCTTTCGATACTTACGCGGCAAGTCGACAGGTACTGGAAGCGCTGGACCGAGCGTCTCTCCTGAACATTCAGTCGGTTATATTCTTTCGGAATACGGAGATCACAACGGAGGGCGAACATAAACACTATGTTGCCCTGTTATTGGATGGGCTAACGCGTGCCATTGTTTTTGACCAAGCGCGCCTATCGCTTGAGACTTCAAGCCATGCGGCCGAAGTTGCGGGCATAATGCTGGCGGCTTTCGCTATGTATCGCGATGAAATCTATTACTTACCCGAATTCATATCGGATTCGCTGCGCCTTCCGGCTCCTCAGGCGATAGCGTTAATTGGTGAAACGGAGTTCGAAAAACTCGATGATCCTGCGGATTTTTTCCAGTTGTTCGGCCTGACACAAGATCGAATTGCCCCTTGGCTGGAGCGCGACGATCATCCGCTACACCAGTTGTTCGGCCTTACTCAATCGCGCCTACGGCAGCTGTCAGAAGCACCAGAGCTTCAATAACCGCTGCCGTGCGTACTTCTTGGCGATCTCCGCTAAATACATAGCGATGGGCGGCAGGCGCACTGTGACTTGTCGCAATTCCGATATAGACAAGACCGACCGGTTTAATCTCTGTCGCGCCGCCTGGTCCCGCAATGCCCGTAAGTGATGCAGCGGCGCCGATGCCTGTGCGGGTAAGTGCTCCGGCACACATTTCCTTCGCGACCGTATCGCTGACTGCGCCAAATTGCTCTAGGGATTCGGACTTTACTCCCACTTCTTCATGTTTTGCCTCGTTAGAGTAAGTGACAAATCCACGGTCGAGTACGTCTGAAGAACCGGAAATATCGGTCAGACATCCACTGAGCAAGCCGCCCGTGCAGGACTCTATTGTGGACAGGCGGACATTGCGCGCGCGACATAGGTCAACCAGTGTCTTGGCGCGTTCATTAATTTCGTCCGGAAACGTGTATTTCATATAATGAACCTCAAGAGAATTAAGGACGCTACTCCTGCGTAGAGTCCGGCCACCACGTCGTCTAACATGACCGCGAGGCCGCCTTTTAGCCGCTGTTCGGCCCAATTAGCCGGCCATATTTTGGTGATATCAAAGATGCGAAAAAACACGAATGCCACGCCGTACTCAATTAATCCAATTGGCAAAAATGAAACGGCAATCGCTTGCCCGACGACTTCATCGATAACGACCGGACTTGGATCATTGCCACCGGATACTTCGATGTAAATAGTTGATGCCCAGATGCCGACGAAGAACAGGATCACGGCAAAAGCGACGACCGCACTCACACCAAGAGTCGAATGTATCAGCCAGATAACCGGTAATGCGGCGATCGATCCGGCGGTGCCTGACGCGAAGGGGAATTTTCCCGAGCCAAAAAAAGTTGCGGCTACAATTGCTATATTAGTCTTGAAGTTGTTCACGTGGCTGGCACCTCTACACTGGCAATCGCTTGCGCTGCGAGTCCTTCTCCGCGCCCAGTGAAACCGAGACGCTCGGTCGTTGTCGCCTTGATATTGACCCTATCGAGGGGGATATCCAGAAATTCGGCAACTTTCATTCGCATTTCGTCGCGGTGCGGTCCGATTTTCGGACGCTCGCCGATAATCGTGACATCGACGTTGATGATGGAACCGCCCGCTTCGCGGATATTGGCGGCGGCGGCTTCCACAAAGATATGTGAGGCGGCTCCCTTCCATTTCGGGTTGCTTGGTGGAAAATGTAGGCCAATATCTCCGCATCCAATCGCACCGAGAAGCGCATCCGTCAAAGCATGAAGAGCCACGTCCGCATCCGAATGGCCAATCAAGCTCATATCACAAGGAACCATGATCCCGCATAGTGTAACTCCATCACCAGGGCCAAGCTTATGGACATCAAAGCCCGTTCCAACGCGTGTTTGCATCTGGTGCTTTTCCAATATCTGTTCCGCGCGGTCGAAATCCGCTTCCGTCGTCACCTTAATATTTCGCTCATCGCCATCGACGACGCATACCACCATGCCAGCTTCTTCCATAACGGCCGCGTCGTCCGTCGGCAGATCGCTGTCGCGTTGCCCGTGCGCCTTTAAGATCGCCTTGAAACGAAAGCCTTGCGGCGTTTGCGCACGCCACAACCCGGCACGGTCGACAGTTTCTTCAATCAAATCGTCAGTCGAGGCAACGCGCTTTAACGTGTCGGAGACGGGAAGGGCGGGTATCGCGCCAGCTGCGTCCGCCAATGCGGCAATGATCCGCTCGATCATACCGCGATCCGCAAAGGGCCGGGCTGCATCGTGAATTAATACGATATCAGTTTCGAAATCAGACAGGCTCTCTAAGCCGTTTACTGCAGACAAATGCCGCTCCGTACCGCCAATTACTGGGGGGAGGATGTCTAATCCGGCAGTTGCGGCTCGATAAAGTGCCTGATCGTCCGCATGTATGACCACTCGGATCAAATTCACTGCGGGGCAATCAACGAAACAATCGATGGCGCGGCGGAGTACGGAAATTCCGTCGATTTCTCGGTATTGCTTGGGAATCCCGCCACCAGCGCGGGTTCCACGGCCGCCAGCCAGGATCAGTGCCGCCACTGTCATGGCAAAAATTCCTTTAATCGTCTCGTCACGAACAAATCCCGCATTTCATTGACCAAGCCAGCTGGGTTATATTTCGTTTATGACCCACACCGCAATCTCCTCGATATTGACGCTGTTAGCGTTGCTCGCGTTTTCCGCCACATTGCTTGCATCCAACAAAGGTCAGTCGACCTTAAAGCAACTAGTCGCTTTTTCAGTAGGGACCTTCACGACGGTCTATTGGATATGGAGTCGTGATTGGGGATTAGGTCTTCCGACGGCTTTGTTAGCAAGCGTCCTCGCAACAGAGATAGCTTTCGGTTTAATCTTGCTGCGCTTGCGTGAGGCATTACAGCTTGGAAGCATATTAGGGCCGTACCTATTCATAGCGTGCCTCATGGTTCTTTGGGCTGACGCGGGTCGAGGGTCCGAAGCCACTCAACCACATATAACGGGATGGCTCGCCGCGCACATCGGCGCTGCCGTTTTAAGCTATGGCTTCGTGACCATAGGCGCTATCGCGGGTCTTGGGATCATCATGCGAGAACGCGGTTTGAAACGCCGAACGAGAGGCCGACTGACGGATGGACTTCCTTCCATCGCGGTTGCGGAGACGACCGAAATCGTCGGCCTTGCTGCCGCTGAAATCATCTTGGGCATTGGCATTATCTTCGGCATTGCCGCCGAATATACGACGACAGGGGCTTTTTTTCAGATCACGCATAAGAGTTTATTTAGCGTTACCGCCTTTGTCGTAATAGGCGGATTGCTCATTCTCCATTTGCGGACCGGATTGCGAGGTCGACTTGCGGCGCGAATTGGATTGTTTGCCTATCTTCTTGTTTCGCTCGGATATCCAGGTGTGAAATTTGTCAGTGATATATTTCTGTCGTAGTCGAACCTGCTTGAATTAAAGCTTGAGGCCGGTGCTGATCCGCTATATCGATTAATATATGTGCAATAATTTACCGCTTAATTAATGAGCATAATCGCCGGTAATCTCACTCTCGCGGACCGCGTCCTACTAGCACCGATGTCTGGAGTGACCGACTTCCCATTTCGATGCATTCTCCGCTCGCTTGGTGCCGATGTTACGATATCGGAGATGACCGCAAGCCGGGCTATCCTCAAGGGCGAACGCGAAGAGTGCAGGAAGCTCGATCAATTGGATGACCGTACAATCGTGCAGATCGCGGGACATGAGCCGGACGCAATGGCCGAGGCAGCTCG
>CAJWTF010000065.1 GCA_913046825.1 uncultured Rickettsiales bacterium
CGCACGAAGGGTGAGCGGTAACTTCCGAACAGTTTCATTTTCTTCTCCTGACCTAAATTGATTTGGGAGCAATAAGAACCACGGACGGCACATGGTCAATCCGCTCTATAGCGATAACCGAATGAAAATCGGCGTCATGGCGTTCAACTGTTCGCACGGCTCGACCGTGACGACGGCGGACGGCGCGTGGCCGATGACCTGGGAGGATAACGTCATCCTGGCAAAAATGGCCGACGCAGCGGGATTTGAAGCGTTATTGCCGGTCGGCCGCTGGAAGGGTTATGGAGGTGAGACGAACTTCAACAATCGGACTTTCGAAAGCCTCACTTGGTCTGCCGGCATCGCGGCGATCACGCAATATTCGACAATCTTCTCTACCGTACACGCGCCGCTGATACACCCGGTCGCCGTCGCCAAGATGACCTCCACAATTGACCATATCTCGAATGGTCGCTTCGCGCTGAACGTCGTTGCCGGTTGGTTCAAAAACGAATTTGAGATGTTCGACGCCGAATTGCGCGAACACGGCGAACGGTATGCCTATGCCGCAGAATGGATCGAGCTGATCAAACGCTTGTGGTCAGCGGAAGAGGCTTTCGACTTCGATGGGCAATTTTTCCAAGGCACCAACCTCTGGAGCCAACCAAAACCCCTGCAATCGCCTCGCCCACCGATCATGAATGCGGGCAGTTCGTCTGCCGGTCAGGATTTTTCCGCGCAGCACGCGGATATGAATTTCGTAATGCTGCGCCAACAAGATGATGAGAGCGACGCCGCACAAATCGGCCAACTAAAAACACTGGCTGCCGATCGTGGCCGGTCTTCGCAATGCTGGATACATGTCTATGTCGTTTGCCGTGATACCGAAGAAGAAGCGCACGATTACCTGAACCATTACGTCATGGAAAAGGGCGACGATGTTGCCGTTGGGAACATGCTGGAAATATTCGGTCTACAGTCTCAAACCTTAACGCCGGAGGTCATCGAGGCCTTTAAGTTCCATTTCAAGGCCGGGCACGGCGGCTATCCCCTGGTGGGCACACCGGAGCAGATTGTCGAAAGGATCCAGCATTTATCATCGCTTGGCGTCGACGGGATGTTGATATCCTGGGTAGACTATCTCGGCGAATGTCAGCAATGGATCGATGATGTTTTGCCGCTCATGGAGCAGGCGGGACTGAGGAAAAGTTTTAAAGCGCCCCCACCTTAACGCTCCCCCAACCGGGAGAGAGATAAAGTGGAGGTTAGCGGAATAAGGAGAGAAACACTCATGAACACGCACTCGCTTTTCGAAGAACCCGTCGTCGAGATCGTATCCGGCAAAATTCGCGGAACGACCTCAGCCATCGGCTGCCACTTCAAAGGCATCCCCTACGCGGGCACGACGGGGGGCGCGCAACGGTTCTTACCGCCCTCCCCCACGCCGTCCTGGACGGGTGTGTGCGACACGATCGACTTCGCTCTGCGCTGCCCGCAAGACGACGGCATCATCAGGCTGGCAAACGCCTGGATTCGCGATTTGCAGACCACCGGTGAAGATTGCCTCGCCGTGAATGTGTGGACACCCGACCTGAATACCGATGCCAAGCGGCCGGTCATGGTTTGGTTGCATGGCGGGGGCTATTTCCGAGGTTCCGGCGGCGCGCCCGGGCTCGATGGCAGCAATCTCGCCAACGCAGGCGACTTCGTCGTTGTGACCTTGAACCATCGCCTGAACACATTCGGCTACACTTGGTTCGGCGATGCAGACGAGCGTTTCGCCGATGCAGGTAACGCTGGGATGCTGGATATCGTGCAAGCACTTGAATGGGTGCAAGACAATATCGGTGCGTTCGGCGGTGATGCCGGCAACGTCACCATCTTCGGCCAGTCCGGCGGCGGCTCGAAAGTCGCGGTGATGATGGCCACACCGCGGGCCAAGGGCCTGTTCCATAAAGCCATTATCCAGAGTTCCTCCTCCCACCTGCAATTGGCGACGCAGGAAAACGCCGCGCGCTCGACCCACGCCTTACTGAAAGCCCTCGGTCTTGAAGGACAAGGGCCGGAAGCGGTCCAAAAAGTACCGGCGGGAGCGCTTCTCAAAGCGTATGACACGGCCGTCAAAACCCGGAACGGTAACGACAGTTTCCGCCCCTTGGTCGACGGACGGACAATCCTCAATAATCCGTTCGATCTATCGGCCCCGGACCTCGCGAGCGATATTCCCGTGATGGTTGGCTCTTGCGAGACGGAAAAATCCTTCTACGACATAACTGTCGAGCCCGATAAACTGGCCTTGAACGAAGATCAACTCCACGCCCAGATCGCGCGCTTCGTCGGTGTCGATGCGGAACAAGCGGCAGCGCTCATCGCTGGATATCGGGATGGTCGCCCCGGCCTGAACGGCCGTGATACCTACAACCTCATCACCAGCGATCATATGTACCGGCGCAACAATGTGGAGGCGGCGGAGCGCAAAGTGAAGCAAGGCGGTGCGCCCGCCTATCTCTATGAGTTTACGTGGAAGACGCCGGTGCTCGGTGGCATTCTGAAATCACCACACACGCTCTGCATCCCGTTTGCCTTCGGCAATATCGAACTGGCGCGGAATTTCGTCGGCGAAGGTCCAGAACAGGAAGCACTCCAAGAGAAGGTACTGGGTGCCTGGATCGCCTTCGCCCGGACCGGCGACCCAAATCATGGAGGGCTCGCCAAATGGCCAGCCTTTAATTTGGAAACGCGACCGACGATGGTCTTCGATAACGATACCAGGGTTGAGAACAATCCGAAGTCAGGAGACCTTGCCTGGATCAATGCCTGCCCGCGCTTTATCTCCGACGCGCAGTGGCCGGAGCCCGAAGCCCCGTGAATTTCGCCTGAGTACGTGCCGGACTAATGGTCGCGGCACTGATATTCCCATGCGTCTCAGCGGCGGAAGAAGACCGCGTATAGGCGCGCGGCACCTATACCGTTCAGATAGAGACCGACCGGATCGCCAATACGGACCGCCACTACACCAACGGCATTCGATTTGCCTGAATTTCTGACCGGCACGAAAACGGTCCGGACTGGAGCAAGAACCTGCTGGAGATACTCTACTCCGTCGCTGACCTTCGCGCGGGGCGGGTGGGAGAAACGGCCGCTGGAAGTCGCGAAGTGCGGGGCAAGACTCTTGGTATTATCGGCTACGGCAATATCGGTAGCCAGATCACCGTTCTCGCTGAATCCATGGGACTGCGCGTAATCGATCACGATCACACAGACAAACTGCGCCACGGCAATGTTGAGCCCGCCGTCTCACTCGATGATCTGCTTACCCGCAGCGATATCGTCACCTTGCACGTACCAGAGACACCGGCGACCGACCGCATGAAAGACGGCACATTCTTAATCAACAATTCGCGGGGCACCGTCGTCGATCTCGACGCCCTGGCGACAGCATTGCAAAGCAGGAAACTTGGCGGGGCGGCGATCGACATCTTCCCAGTCGAACCGTTTCACCTCGCCTCTGCAAGGTGCACCAAACGTCATCCTAACGCCGCTTGTGGGCGGTTCCACGGGAGAAGCCCAGCATCATCAGACCGACGGCGAAATCGGCTATGTCGTTCTGGACACCGACGGTGTGCGCACCGATGCGGAAGACATTCTACGCGATATTCGCGGGCTTTCCGGCACCATTCGCGCACGGGTGCTGAATCAGCCGTCTTAGTCCTCCAATGGCACCGAGCAACTAGGTTCCTGCCAACGTGGTAATGACGGCGTCCGCTTGTAATCCATCGGGCAAAACTGGACCACCCTCCAATCGGCATTAGGTTGAAAGAAAGGCACACAACCGACCGATTGGAGAGCCGCGCATGGCCCGCATGGACTACCTTGATGCCGACGCCGCGAACGACCGCGTACGAGAGCTACTGAGCAAACTCAACCACAAGAATATTTTTCGGATGCTGGCGCATTCACCTTCACATTTCGAAACCTATGTCCGCATGGGTAACGCCATTCGCTTTAAGGGCGAACTCGACTCCGGTCTGCGGGAGCTGGCGATCACACGGGCGGGTATTCTGTGTAAATCCGACTACGAGGTCATCGCTCACAAACGGATCGGCAAAGGCGTCGGATTGGAAGACGCAAAGATTGACGCACTTGAGGAAGGTGCGGAGGCCAATGCCTATTCCGATCTAGAGAAAGACGTGCTGCGCTTCACCGACGAAGTGGTCACAACAGACAAGGTCTCGGACGAACTGTTCGAACGGCTGCAAGGCCAGTTGACGCAAGGCGCCTTGGTCGAACTGCACCTCGCCATCGGTTTCTACATCATGACGTCCAAGTTTTTGGTCACGTTCGGCGTCGACCTGCAAAGCTAAGAAGGAGAGTTTACATGTCCAATTACGATCACGTTTTGGTCGATCACGAGGATGGCGTCGCGGTCATCACACTGAACCGCCCGGACGTTCTCAACGCGATGAACCAGCACCTCAATGTGGAACTGCATGATGCCGTCCGCCAAGCAGACGAGGATGACGATGTTGGCTGTATCGTCATTACCGGCTCTGGTGACAAGGCCTTCACGGCGGGTGGCGACATCCACGAACAGCGCGAAAACGACGTAAAGTTGAGCGAGGCTGAGCTCGATGCGAAACGGGATGTCTATATGAAGGGCGCTTATGAGATCAGTGCCTCGAAAAAACCCACCATCGCGATGATGAACGGCCTCGCCTATGGCGGCGGCGCGGTCCTCGCCTCGTCGCTCGATATGCGGATCGGTTGCGAGACGACCAAATTCCGTTTCCTCGCCGCCGCATACGGCCGCATCAACAGCACTTGGACGCTACCGAATCAAGTGGGTTGGCCGATGGCGAAGGAACTACTGTTCTCCGCCCGGATCGTTGAAGCGGAGGAAGCCTATCGGATCGGTTTGCTCAATCACCTCGTGCCAAAGGCGGAGTTGCGCGACAAGACTATGGAACTCGCCAAAATTATCGCCGCCAACCACACCGGTGCGGTGGTCGGCATAAAGCAGTTGATGTTGCGCGGGTTCGGAGAGCCCCTGCATACCCAGTGGGAACACGAAATCGATCATGGGAAGAATGTCTTGAAGGGCGCCAAGGCCGAAGACGCCTTCCCCGATTTCATCGCCCGTAAGGGACGGCAAATTTCATAGCGGAGACGCGCAATATGAAAACCATGCAACTGGCGAATGGCTTTGCCACCCAGACCGAGGATATCGATCTTTCGAAACCGCTAGACGACGATAGCTTCGAGACGATCCGCGATTTGTGGATGGAGAACCGGGTCGTCGTCTTTCCGGAGCAGCAACTGGATGACGACCAGCTGATCGCATTCACCGAACGCTTCGGTCCCTTGTTCGTTCACGCACAGGCGAGCCTGCTAACGACCTACAAACGCAAAGAGGTAATGGAGTTATCGAACCTCGATGGGGTCGCCCGTCCGGTGGAGTACGAGCTAGATTGGCACACGGATCAGACCTACACGCCGCAGCCAGTCTTCGCGACGATCTTGTATGGCATCGTGGCCCCAAAGGAAGGCGGCCAGACACTATTTTCCGATCTCGCAGGTGCCTACGCCAGCATGCCTGACGATATGAGGAAGAAAGTCGACGGTGTTAGTGCCGTCTACTCAGCGGAGCCCCGCCCGAAAGCGCGTGAGACGCCGCTGACGGAAGAAGAAAAAGCTCGGATATTGGACTGCGCGCATCCGCTCATCCGAACGCACCCGTATCTGGACCGGAAAGCGCTCTATCTCAGCCCGCTTCACATCAAGACGATCGGCAACCTATCAGAGGACGAAAGTTTCGAGTTGCTCAAGGAACTTACCGCGCACGCAACCCGCCCCGAGCACGTCTATCGCCACACCTGGTCCGTTGGCGATGTGGTGATGTGGGACAATACATCAGTCATGCACAGCCGAACACCGATGCCGTCCGGCGAGAAACGCTATCTGAAGCGAACTGGTTTCTATCTGCCGGATGAACTGGCGGTGCCGTTCTAAACACCCCACCCTAGTCCGTTCCCACGTACGGGAGAGGACTGGCGCTTACTGAACCGTATCTGTTGGCCGTTGCACGTAAGCATTTGGATCGCGTTCCGCGAGCTTACTGATGTCCGAGCCGGGGCGCTCCGTCGGACGCGCTAACTGCAGGATCAGAATCTCCGCTCCGCCCGCACCCGCCGTCAAGGTTGGCGGCGTCTCCCCATTCTTAACATGCATCAAGGAATGTCGTGGCAATTCACCATTCGGGCCGATCAATGAGCCCTCGCAAACGAGGTAGTATTGCCCACCCGCATCGGACGGGATGCCTTGCGCGCTCGAATTCGCGCCCAACCGGATACCAACAGCGTCGACACCGTCATCTTGGGGTGCCATCAGGTCTTCCCGCAGGCTCTCACCAGCGGTGAGCCGCGGGCGGGAGGTGTCAAAATGTCCCGCAATATTTCGTCCCGCACGGCCCGGCATGTTGTGTTTGTTACCAGGCATGGCGAAGAAACCGCCGCTCGCGATAGGGCGTAACGTGAAGAACGAGAAACCTTCGTTCTCGCCATAGATTGGGCCATAGGGCGTGAAGGCATCCGCATATTGGAAGGTCACAGATTTCGCGTCTTTCTTGCCCATGAGACAATCACCCGCGACGACGACCTGGAATTGATCGATATCGTGGAAATGCGGCGTGACAAGCGCACCCGCGAAATTGCGCTCCACAAGGAAGGCCTGCGGTCCTGTATCAATGGTGCCGGGGCTGCCGATAAAGTCGTGGCGATATCCCATCCCCTTGGACTGGGGAACTTCCTTCATTTTTGCGTCCGTCCTCGAGACAACTTGCATTTCACTCTTCTCCTCTAACTCAATCGCCCATCAACGGCAGTTTAACGACTTCGCGCCGTCGGAGCGACATTGTAACCGCATCGGTCCATTCCATGTACTTCACGGCGGTGGCAAAATCCGTGTGCGTCACTTCTTCCTTACCGCGAATGGCGTTGATGAACTCTTCCTCAACTCGCCAGGCACCACGTTTCGATTTCGCGATCTTTACGTCCTTCAATTTCGCGTCGCCCCGCTTACCCGCCGCCAGCGTCATTTCTCCACCCCGCGGTTGATAGAGCCGCAGGGTGCCTTCGGTGCCAAAGATATGGATATCCACCGGATAGGCCGAGAGCCCCGCCACGGTAGTCACGTTCAGGCGCATTTGACCGCCCTGCTCCATCTCGCCACTGACATCCACATGATCTGGAATGGTCATCGCCTGGCGGCGGCCTTTCTCGTCCTTGCGGTGTTGGACGACGCTTTGCCCAAGCGCATGAACCGTCTTCATAGTGCCGACCCAGCGCATGATACCTTCGTACCATATCCCCATGGTCATGATGTTGTTGCCCGACAGCACCTTGTCATGTCGCCAGTGATACGGCGCGTCCAGGTTTGGGAAATCGCTATTCGGAGCGATGCGCCCGTCCAGCGCGATCAGGTCGCCAATATAGCCTTTGCTGATCATCTCAATAATCGTTTGATCGAACGCCAGCGTCATCGGTGACGGCACGATTTGCGCGACCAAATGCGGGCACCAGCGCGAGACATCGAGCATATGGCGGCCTTCAACCGAATTCATCGCCATGCGCGCTTCACACAGCACATGCTTTCCAGATTCGAGGGCGGCAATTGTGAGCGGCGCATGCATATAAGGCCATGTCCCGATGCAGACGGCATCGATGTCGTCATCCTCCATAAGCTCGCGCCAGTCTTCGTAAACCCGCTCGACACCGAACTCTTCGGCCACCCTTTTGCCGGAGGCGACTGTGCGGTTTGCGACAGCGGCCAGTTCGACGCCAGCTTGTTCTTTTAATCCCGGAATATGCCGGGAGCGGGTATTTCCGCCGGCGCCGATCAGGCCAACGCGAATGGTGTTTTGAGGCACGTTATATGTCCTTTTGAAAATCTGTTATTAGCAATGATTGTGTTACGGGACCGACTTGTCACGTCCCCTGGACAAATTTTAATAAAAGAAAAGGCCCCGCCGAAGCGAGGCCCTTCTCAACAATCCTCAAATCCTAGCAACCAGAAGTGCATTTCCCGTCGGCGTCAAAGGACATGGTCCGCTCGCTCAACGGCAAATGGACCGGCGCTTTCGTCGCCTTGATGAACTTCACGGTCTTGGTACCGGCAACGACTTTCCCGCCTTTCGTCGCCACTTCATTGGCATGCGAGACGATTACACTGGTCGGCTGTACCAAACTGTTCATGACATAGGCCGCCTGCGTTGGCCCGGTCGTGAAGACATCACCAATATTCATCACGGCGAGTTTCGCGCCGTAATGCCCACGGACAACACTATCCTGTTCCGCCGTGATACCCGTATCGCCAGAAAGTTAGACGACCAGTCCGTTAGTGAATTCCAACACATAGCCCGTCGGCGGGCCCGCGTACCCGGCAAGCCCAGCCTCTTTTAGCATCTTACCGAGATCGCCGCCGATAAACGCCAGATTAACGCCGTTCGAATGGACGGCCAGTACCGTCGTGATCATCACGCCGCCGAACTTGCCGGACGAGCCGAACCGAGCGAGTTGAGATTTCTTCACGTCACCGCCGAGTGACTTCAGCTTATTGCCGAAGAATTTCCGCATCTCGCTGCCCGTGACAATGGTGGCCTTCTTCGCGAGCGCGATATTCACTGTGTTGGTGTCCGGCACTGCTTTCACGGACAGTGTGGGTTTACCGCATGTCCCGGCATTCGGTTCCGGCTGATGCTTGTCGCCGACGTGATCGCCGTGCATGTGGCTGACCAAGAGGTAGTCAATCTCACCAAGGCGCGGATCTGTCGCGCCCGCCACCGTGCGTCACGCATCATAGAGAATGCGCGTGCCGTTCGGATCCTCAAAAATCATGGCGCGGTCGAACTTGCAGAACTCGCCCCCAACCAATCAAAAGGCGTTACCTTCACATCCGCCGCCGAAGCGGGTTGTGCGATCACGGCCAGAGTCCCTACCGCAATCGTGGCGATCCCAAGAGATAGCGATCTCATCCTTCTCTCCCTCATAAATTTTAATGACCAGCAATTATGGTTAACGGTGTGGATGGAAGAAGCCCCGCCAACCTTAAAACCGTCACCCCCCCCAATAGCCCACCGGTCAACTACATGCGGCTTTTCTGAAGGCACGAGGAAAGGCCAATCAACAGACAAAACTGTCATCGCACACGCTCTGCGCTGCTGGCTTGGCCGTCGACGCCCGCTCTAAAGCACTAAATGCAGGAGCATCGCGCCGCCGCCGCAGATCGCCAAGGTCCGCAATACATCCAAATGGAAACGAAACATGGCCACACCGGCAACAATCGTGAGGCCGATCGCCATCAGATCGGCAGTCGCGAAATCGAGCATGGGGAGAGACAGCCCCACAATATCCACCGACCCGACCTCATCGAAAGCCATGCGCAGTCCGAACCAAACGGCGAGATTGAGGATTACACCGACGACAGCGGCAGTAATGCCCGAGAGTGCTGCGCTCAAGTGCAGATTGTCACGCAAACGTTCTATATAAGGGGCACCCAGAAAAATCCACAGGAAGCATGGCGCAAAGGTCACCCAAATGGTCACGATGGAGCCCAAGACACCGGCGAGGATAGGGTCAATTCCAACGGCATGGCGATAAGCCCCGAGGAACCCGACGAACTGCGTCACCATGATCAGCGGCCCGGGTGTGGTTTCTGCTAATCCCAACCCGTCAAGCATTTCAGCACCGGTCAGCCAGCTGTATGTCTCGACCGCTTGCTGCGCCATATAAGCCAGCACCGCATAGGCGCCACCGAAGGTCACCACCGCCAGCTTGCTGAAGAACGCGGCTTCTTCTGAAAAGACATTACCTGAGCCAAAGGCATAGAAAAGTGCTGCGACAGGACCGCCCCATAAAACGCCAAAGATCAGAATAAGCCAAAGCGACCGCCTGCCAGATGGAGCGGTATGGCCCAACTCCCCCCGCGCCGCCATGGCGTCCACCACACTCACCGTTCCCGCATCGTCCGCCGGTTGTCCCTTGATCACAACGAAAAGGTCGGGGCGCGTCATTCCGCCAACAAAGCCGACCAACGCCGCTCCCGCAACAATGATCGGGAACGGCACTGCGAAGAGAAATATTGCCGCAAATGCCGCCGCCGCGATCAAATACATCGGCGCTGTCCTGAGTGCGCGCTTGCCAATGCGCAGCACAGCTTCAACGACCACGATCAAGACTGCTGCCTTCACGCCGACGAATGCCGCTGCAACCAATGGAATTTCCGCATAGAGCGCATAGGCGATGCTTAACGTCAACATCACCACGGCCCCCGGCAGGACAAACAAGATGCCCGCCACCAGTCCGCCGATGGTCCGGTTCAGCAACCAGCCGATATATGTAGCCAGTTGTTGCGCCTCCGGACCTGGTAAGAGCATGCAGTAGTTCAAGGCGTGCAGGAACCGTGATTCGTCGATCCATTTACGCTCCTCGACGAGTATCTTATGCATGAGGGCAATCTGCCCCGCTGGACCACCAAAACTCAGCAATCCGATCTTCAGCCAAACAGTAAATGCCCTGCTGCGGCTCGGCGCCACACGTTCGCTCATTATTTCAGCCATCCGGCCCTCCACGCTCCTAATTGATTCACGGCCACGGATGGCCAATTATTTTGGTCCGCCAACGCGTCTCGAAGCTAGGAATAGAAAGCATCGTAGATCACCATCCCTTGCGCCAGCGCCACGTGATCAACGTCATTAGCGGCCGAAATACCAAGTGACATGGCTAACAATCCAGCGCTTCCGGCGCCAAGTTGGGTCGGGCCGTATCCGCACTGCGAACGACCTCGGCCAATTTATGCAGCCCCTGGTCTTGGATCTCAAAAAGATTCAAGAAAGCATCGAAACTTCACTTATGTCTATCATGGCTGAAATCCGTATCCGGAATATCAAAGGGAATGGCGTCGAGCTCTACAGCGCTCCCCATCACCCAATCCGCATCGGCGTAGAGAATTTCAGCCCTCGGGTCGACAAACCGTTCGATAAACCACAGGCAGGCCAAGCGGTTGCCTTTCGGACATTCCCGCGTAATCCAGCTGCTCGGTGTCTCGTAAGGTTTCGGCAGGCATTCGGATTTCAAGATCATCACACCGCCGGCCTCAACGTAGGCGTCGATACCACCGACGAGTTTACGCGCATTGACGCTCTTCGCCCGCAGACGCGACACCGGGCTTTGCCTCATCTGATGCCGGTGCACGCAGTAAACAACGATCTCAGCGGGCGGTCGAATTTCTTCAATCCATGCGTTCGTCACCTAATGGTGTCGCCAGTTCGTAGTGCCGAACAGGCGGTCTGCTGCATCAAATACCTCACACCGTGGGACGTCGAACAGCATCGGTGCGTGCGGCGTTCCAATCCAGTTCATCAGGTCTTGGTGTGAGATAGCGGGAATATCCAATGACATTATTAATTCCCCTATCATGCAATGTTTGCAGATTAATGGCAGGGTTCCCATCTACCCGGAAGCGAAGGATCCTGCTATAATCGTTAAAATTACTTATGCCTTCAATATGTACTATCTGCCATCGACAGCATCGCTGTGCACATTCGAGGCGCGATGCGCCTCCTGGACTTTACGTGGGCGGCAGAAGAACCAAACCTAACCCAGGGTGCGGTTAGCCATCAAATGCACGAGTTGTAGAAGGTGATGGGCGAAACCCTTTTCGAACGCCAAGCCCGGGGTTTGGCCTTGGCAAATGCCGAGGCTCTCTTGCGCGAAGCTTTGGAGCAGTTGCAGGCCGGCGATGAAACGGCGTCCCACACGCAGCAAGATAACGTGCTGACGGTGACCATGTTTCCCAATTTTACCAATAAATGGCTAGTACCCCGCCTCGTTGCTTTCGCCAAAAGCCATCCGGAGATCGGTCTACGGATCAGCGCGGCGCGGCATCATGTAGATTTCGTCACTGATGGGATCGATCTGGGTACTCGTCACGGCACCGTTGATTAGCCGCACTTGCATGTCATCCGGCTTTGTCCGGAATGGTTCTATCCAGTGTATAGTCCCGCCTATGCGGCGAACCATACAATCGCCTCGCCGGCGGACCTATTGGACAACAGCCTTCTGAACGACCAAGACCGCTAGAAATAGCGGGGGTAGCTTGCCGCCTTCGATGTTAATCCTGCAATCTCAGAACAGGGACCGATCTTCTCCGACATCAGCCTCACCATAGATGCGGCGGTCGCCGAATAAGGGCTGGCCCTGGCGCGAAGCGCCTTGGCGGCACTCAACCGTAAAGCGGGCCGTCTCATACGACCGCTGACAAAAACAGTTCCGGCCTCCTTCGCCTACTGGATCATCTGCCTGCGCGCGACAGCGGAGAGGTCAAATATTTTAGCACTTCGTGATTGGTTGCTGGCGAATGCCGAAAGCTATCAGGTCGCCGCATTCAATCCAGCAACATAGCCCCAAGTCAGGCACGGACCCAATGTGGTTCCCGCGCCCACTCCCTTCGAGCCGAAACAGTTCGCCATGACGTTGCCAGCAGCGTAGAGTCCTTGGATCGCACTGCCATCTTCGCGCAGAACTTGCGCCTTTTCGTTGGTGCGCGGTCCACCTTTCGTACCAAGGAAACTCGCCTTGAACGGCATAGCAAAGAACGGTGCTTTCTCGATTGTACCCAACACCGGATTGGGCTCATGAGATGGATCACCGCCTCGATTGCGGTCCCAGGTATTTTTACCACGCCCAAAATCTTCGTCGACACCGGTGCGGGCAAAGTCGCTGAACCGCTCCGCCGTCTCAACCAATCCAGCGGGATCAACATCGATCAGTGTGGCCAGTTCTTCCAAGGTATCGGCGCGGAAATGATTTCCCTCAATCGATTTGTTCGGTAAGGCATGGGAATATTTTGACGCAAACTGTCCGTCATAAATTCGCCACGCAGGCAGGTGTATTGGCGTGTCTGTTTCTGGATTACGCTCGGCGAAGGCCAAGCCCACATTCATCTGTTTCTCATTCACGAAACGCTTGCCGTGGCAATTGACGATCATCGAGTGGGGTAGGAAATAATCTGCCGCCGGTTGCCCCTGAATCCGTCCTTCATACATCACCGGCGTCGTGCCCATGATCAGTGCCTGATCCATACGGTCGAGCTGCGCACCCGCGTCCACCGCCATCCGCTGGCCGTCGCCGGTATTCGTTGACGGGCTCGCGGTCCACTCGACGGGGCCAGGGAAATGCTCGGCCATCATCTCCGGATTCCATTCGAAACCGCCGCTGGCGAGAATAACGCCCTTGGCCGCTTCTATGGTGACAATCTCGCCATTGCGTTCAACCTCAATACCAGTGACCGCATCGCCAGATTTAATCAACCGCTGCGCTGGGGTACTGGTCCAAATTTCGACATCCGCGTCAAGGCAACCTTTCAGCAATCCAATGCTCAGTGAGTTTCCACGCGTCCTAATCTTCCGTAACGTGCGCCAGAACAAGCGAGGCCCATACCGAAGCGCCCATTTCTTCGGATTTGCGAAAAAGAATGTATCGACGATTTCTTCATAGCTGAGCCAGACAGAGAGAGTTGGCTTTCGCACACGATCCCGCCAATCACCGAGAATACCGAGTGGCAAAGGCGCCGCGGAAACATTTCGGCCTTTTTCCAATCCACCTGCTTCCTCAGCATAAGGGTCTGGATCGTTATTCGGCACGAAACGCAAAGGGCTCCGCTCTTCAAGGAACTTGATCGTTTCCGGTACGTAATCCACGAACGCCGCCCAAAGTGGCTCTTCCGTATTGTGCCAACCTTCCGGAGAGACGGCGCGAATATATTCCAGTACTGCTTCCCGCGAATCCTCGATCCCCAACTGCGCGGCGCGGTGATGACGGGGCGCCCAAATGCACCCTCCGGACATCGCGGTCGTGCCACCGACGACATCGGCCTTCTCCAGCACCAAAACCCGAGCCCCTTTCGAAGACGCGGCAAGCGCCGCGCTCAATCCAGCGGCACCGGTCCCGACGATAACGACATCGAAAGCGGTTTCGACAGTCATGGCTTACCTCCCACGCGGGGGGAAAATTGCATCAGATAGCTCCATTTTAGTTGGTCATTCCCGCGCAGGCGGGACTCCAAAATGTAATCGTGGGGTCACTCGATTCCCGCCTGCACGGGAATGACGATATTATTGCTCACGACGAAGAGACGAGCCCGCGTTCGTGCCCGAAACGCTCGATCAGAACTTCCGACAATTCCTTATCGCTCGTCGCCACCCAGGCACCAGGTCGTGTGCGATATGCGTCGTGGCGACGCGGCGCATCCGGCTCCACACCTTGCTCATCCAACGCCAGCGCCCCCTCGATCAGGAGGCGACGAAAGCGCACGATCGCGGCGTCAGTCGCGGTCAAATTCTCGCGGGTCCGATCGGCGATCAATCCCTGGCTTTGCTGAACCATAATGTCTTGTTCAGCAGTCCCGATTACACCGGTATAGGTTTCGTTCTTTTGCCGGGAGCGGTCGATTTGGTACTCGTTCGCCCGGTTGCGGACTGGCAGGTAATCCGGGCCGACCTTGGCCATGATCCCATGCCCTTCAATAAGCTTCTCGCGCTCCGCATCGTGCAGGTCGCGCTCCGGGTTCCAGGCGTAGCAATACATCCAACATGAAAAATCATGGATCGGCACCAGGGTGAAGCCATAATAGGTTTCACCCGGCACCGTGGCCGGGCCGGTGCCGTGTGACGGCAACATGAACTGGGTCATACGCCAGTAAAGCTCTCCATCGTCATCAGTCGCCCGGGCACCACCCGCAACAAATCCCACTTCATGGTCCAGAAGATCGAATTTCGGTCGACCGTCCCGGCGCATCCACTCAAGATGTCGGTTGGGCGAATTAACGTCCTTATTCTCCATCGTCTCGACATGGGGAGCGGGCATATGCAGGAAGGAGAAGTGCGACGTGTCCAGATCGCCTTCCATGGCTTGGACCCAATTGCATTCTACCTTCTGCTTCATCACAAATCGCTTGCTGTCCGTAACCAAACCGAATTCCAGGGTCGGCACTTCCGGCATATCACCTGTCGACGGCCCCATATAGGCCCAAACGATATCGCCGAACTCCCGGGTCGGATACGTCTTGATCCGCACCGTCTCATGATGGCGCACGCCGGGCGGGACGTTAGGTAAGTCTATGGCCTTGCCGTTTACGTCGAATTTCCAGCCGTGATAGACACAGCGCAATCCGCATTCCTCATTGCGCCCGAAATACATATCGGCGCCCCGGTGGGGGCATACCCGATCCATCAATCCGACGCGGCCCTCCGTATCGCGGAAGGCGACCAGATCTTCGCCCATCACCGTCACCCGGATGGGTGCCCCGTCGCATTTTTCCAATTCCTCGGATAGAGCCACCGGTTGCCAGTATCGGCGGAAGTATTCGCCCATCGGCGTTTCAGGATTGGTCTCCGTCAGGATTGCATTTTCTTCAGGGGTCAGCATCTCAGTCGGCCTCACTCAATACGCGACCCCGTTCATGGCCAAAGCGAGCCACCAGGACCTCTTCGAACTCCATCCCTTCCGTCGCAAACCAGCTGCCGGGCCGCGTCCGGTAAGCTTCGTGCTGCCATGGCGCTTCCGGTTCGATATCGTTTTCCACCAACGCACGCGCGCCCTCCAACACCGTACGTCGGAACCGAACAATGGCCGCATCCGTCGCCGTCAGGTTCTCCCGAGTGCGATCCGCGACAAAGCCTTGGCTCTGCTGGATCATAATATCCTGTTCCGCCAAGCCCTTCACGCCAGTGAAGGTCTGGTTCTTCTGCACGGCGCGGTCGATCTCGTATTCGTTCGATCGATTGCGCAACGGCATGTAGTTCTCATCCGTCTCAGCAATGATGCCATGGCCGGTGGTTTCCAGCTTTGTCCGCTCGGCCTCGCCCAGATCGCGATCCGGGTTCCAGGCATAACAATACATCCAGCACGAGGTGTCGGTGACAGGCACCAGGGTGAAGCCGTAATATGTCTCGCCCGGCATGGTCGAAGGGCCGGTGCCGTTGGCGGGCAACGAGTATTGGGTCATACGCCAATAGCGCTCATCCGCCTCATCGGTCGACCGCGCACCGCCAACGACGAAACCGACATCATGCTCCAGTATGGAAAACTTCGGCATCGGATCTCGGCGAATCCAGCGCATCCGCCGCTCGTCGACAGGCGCGTCCGGATTCTCGTTCGACGGCACGTTCGGCGCCGGCATGTGCAGGAAAGAGAAATGCGACGTATCCAGATCGCCCTCCATGACCTGCGCCCAATTGCATTCCATCAGTTGCTTGGTGACAAAGCGTTTCGCGTCGTCGACGAACCCGAACTCAAGTTCGGGCAATTCCGGTAAGATATCCAAAGCTGGGCCCATATAGGCCCAAACGATTCCGCCGAACTCGCGGGTCGGATATGATTTAATGCGTACCGTCTCATGATGGCGGACACCGGGTGGAACGTTGGGCAGGTCGACCGCCTTTCCATTCACATCAAATTTCCATCCGTGATAGACACAGCGCAGTCCGCATTCCTCATTGCGCCCGAAATACATATCGGCGCCCCGGTGCGGGCATTTCGTGTCGACCAATCCGACATCGCCGTTGGAGTCGCGAAAGGCGACCATTTCTTCGTCCAAGATAGTGACCCGGATCGGCGATCCGTCACGTTCCGGCAGTTCCTCGGACAGCATGGCCGGTTGCCAAAAGCGCCGGAAATACTGGCCCATCGGTGTCTCCGGTCCAGTTTCCGTTAGCAGATCGTTTTCTTCCGCCGTCAACATTGCTTTGCGCTCCGCTCAATTCCGTTGTGATAAAGTAGTATGCCCTAAAATTCCTCCAGCAACCGGCCTCTACCAAAGAATTTATCATCGATGTTGGCCGCTCTCAGGGCGTGCCAGATCAAGGCCACGTTAATGGCGATCATCGGCTTACCGAGTTGGTGCTCAAGTGTCGGGAATATATCGATCGTGCTGAGGTTCGTGCCGACCTGAACGATAGCGTCGATATCATCACCATCGAGCTCGTTCATCACCACATCCAAGACCTGCGCGCGCGGCGTGTTCGCGATGCCATGGGCGCTGTCGCATTTGAGGCCGTGCAAGCGTTTTATGTTGTAACCAGATTCGCCGAAGAAGGTCCGCACCTGCTCATCCGCCACCGGCTGATACGGTGTCAAAACTGCGATGTCCTTAATACCGAACGCCTTCAACGCCGCATCAGCGGCTTCTGCGCCGGTGGTTAGACCCATGTCCGGGCCGATGATTTCTCGGATGCCAGCCTGGAACGCTGCATTACCAGCACGCCCACCCCAGAAAGTCTCCGCCGACATGCCCATCATAGCGTAGGTGATCTCCGCCGTGACCAGGTCGCGCATCGACAACGGAATCGTGTCCTGAATTGCGGCGACGAACCGTAAAAACCCCGCATCGTCCGAGAGGTCCCGAACCTCGATGAAAAAGCGCCCGAAATGCCAAGTGACACCCTCGGGAATAATGCGCTGACAATCGTACTCGACGGCGATATTGGTCGACGGGATCGCAATCCCGATCCGCGCTCGCTCACCGATCCATCGTTCTTCTTTCATTTCCTACCCCTTAAGGCGCTGCTCGCCTATTCTCTCCTGCAAACGAGCCGCTGCCAATGGGAGAGAGTGCAACAACATGGATGACTTGATCATAACCCTGGACGATTTGCGCGACTGGATGAGCCGCATTCTCGTCGCGCACCGCACGAGCGACGCGAACGCGGCGCAGGTGGCAGGCGCTCTGACACGCGCCGAAGCCGATGGCCAGAAAGGGCACGGCCTCTCCCGCATTCCGTCTTACGCCGCACAATCGAAATCCGGCAAAGTGGACGGTCATGCCCAACCGTCCTCGGAACAGGTGGGCACCACCGCGATCCGCATCGATGCGCGGAGCGGATTTGCCATTCCCGCCCTCAATCTCGCGGTAGAAAAACTGGCAGTCCTGACCCCAGATACCGGCATCGCGGCGGCGGCGGTCGCCAACTCACATCACTCCGGCGTGGCCGGACATCCGGTGGAGGCCCTTGCCAGAACAGGATTAATCGCCCTCAGCTTCGGCAATACGCCGCAAGCAATTGCGCCGTGGGGTGGCTCTCGGCCTTTGTTCGGCACCAATCCGCTGGCCTTTGCGGCACCGCGTTTGGGGGGCGATCCTCTCGTGATCGATATGAGCCTCTCGAAAGTCGCGCGCGGTAAGATCAATGCCGCTGCTCAAAAGGGCGAACCCATCCCCGAAGGTTGGGCGGTCGACAAGCACGGCCATCCAACGACCGATCCCACGGCGGCACTCGGCGGGGCGATGCTGGCGACGGGTGACGCCAAGGGTGCGCAGCTCGCGCTGATGGTGGAGATTTTCGCGGCCGCCCTGACCTCGTCCCAATTCGGCTTTGAGGCCAGTACGTTTTTCGACGGCGACGGTGAGCCGCCGCATGTCGGGCAATTCCTGATAGCCATCGACCCAGGCCCGTTTTCCGCCGGCGGGTTCGGCGCCCGACTGGAAGATTTAGTGACGGCGATAACGGACCAGCCCGGCACCCGACTTCCAGGATTGCGGCGATACGAATTACGGCAAGCGGCGGCGCGCGACGGCATCATGATTCCAGGTGCGCTTGTAAATCAGTTACGGGAAATTCCGGGCGGAGCGACCTAGTTTATTTGATACTGATATTCGCTCGAGGGAGATCGACATGAAATCAACAATATTCGCGGGCGCCGCCAATTGGGCCGCCGCCGACAGCCGGGATCATCGTTTCGGCCTGTTTCGCTTGAAATCCGGAAGCAGTGATTGGGAAAACATTACCAATGGTGGCCTGCCGGATAAGTGCGAGATCCGCGCCATCGTCATCGACCCCAAGTACACGGACCGCATATTTGTGGGAACGCAAGTCGGCCCCTATCGCAGCGACGACGGCGGCGACAGCTGGACCGCCCTGACCTTGCCGAGCGACAACGCCGTCACCTGGTCGATGCTGCTGCATCCGAGCGACCCGAACATTCTTTATGCCGGAACGCAGGATCAAGGTGTCTTCCGGAGCGAGAACAGCGGCAAGAATTGGACGGAATTGAACACGCCGGAGCCCGCCGGTCTGTGCCGCATGGGTTTCCCAAGCCGCACGGTCCGCATGTGTCTCGACCCGAGCAATCCCGACGAAGTTTATGCAGGAGTCGAGGTCGGCGGCCTATTGCGCAGCCTGGATGCCGGCGAGTCCTGGGAGGATATCGGCGGCGGCCTGTTGGACCTCGCGAAACAAGAACACCTCAAGAGTCAAATCGGCAGCGATACCAAGACCGAAGGCATGATGGACACCCACGCGACCACCATCAGCGCCAAACGTCCCGGCACCTTGATTCACGCGACCCGGATGGGCCTGTTCCGCAGTGATAACAAGGGCGAAACATGGACCGAAATGGGTATTGGCAATCATTCGCCACTGACCTATGCCCGCGACGTACAAGTCTCAGTCCACGATCCGGATACCGTTTATGCCGCCCTTAGCGTGGCTGCCGTCAGCGATGCCGGGTCACTCTACAAAAGCACCGATTTCGGCGAGAGCTGGAGCCGTTTCGACAGTGATGTCTCCGTCGACAGCACGATGATGCATATCGGCCAAAGCGCCGCGAGCGCGGATTGCGTCTTCGCCGGTGCGCGGCGCGGCCAAGTCTTCGGCACCGAGGATGGCGGCCAGAGCTGGACGCAAATGGAATTACCGGGCGGTGTGCAGGGCGTCTACGCGGTCGCTTGCAGTTAGGCTAGCAGCCCCCTCACCCTAGCTCTCTCCCGCGAGGGAAGAGGAAATTATAGCGACCAACTCGGAACTGTCCCCTTTCCCCTGGTGGGAGA
>CAJWTF010000066.1 GCA_913046825.1 uncultured Rickettsiales bacterium
CAATTCGTTCTCGCCAAAATCCGGCCAAAGGACATCCATGAAAACGAACTCGCTGTATGCAATCTGCCACAATAGGAAATTACTGACCCGCTGCTCCCCACTCGTCCGGATGACCAAATCAGGGTCTGGCACCGAATTTGTCAGCAGACTCGACGCAAACGCCGCATCGTCAATTTCATCTATGTGCAGATCGTTATTCCTAACGCGTTCACAAAGGCTCTTTACGGCGGCGACGATCTCTTGCCGCGCACCGTAGCTCAACGCCAACACAAGCGTCAGGCCGGTATTATTAACAGTGGTTGATTCCGCGTGATCTATCAGTTCGACCACGGTTTTCGGCAGCTTCGAGCGATCTCCGATCATCAGGAAACGAACATTATTCTTTTGCATTTCCGAAATTTCGGAACGGAGATACAGACGCAATAACAGCATCAAGTCTTTGACTTCAGGCTCCGGCCGTTTCCAGTTTTCGGAAGAAAACCCAAACAATGTTAGATATGAGACACCTAAATTTGACGCGACTTCGACGATCTGTCTCACCGCCTCGGCACCACGTCTATGTCCTTCCGCGCGCGGAAGACCATGCGATTTCGCCCAACGTCCGTTACCGTCCATGATAATGGCGATATGGACCGGAATGGTACCAGCATCTGTTGCGGCGGAAACAAAAGCCATGTTCAGACCTGCATTATCTCCGTTTCTTTAGATTCCAACATAGCATCAATTTTCGAAATCTGTGCGTCGGTCAATTTTTGGATTTCTTCGGATTGCGACCGTTGTTCGTCTTGCGAGATTTCGCCATCCCGCTCCATTTGCTTCAGCGTATCCATTCCATCGCGACGAACATTTCTTATCGCAATCTTGCCCTGTTCGGCATATTTGCCTGCGATCTTTTTCAACTCAACGCGTCGTTCTTCACTCAAATCCGGAATGGAAATGCGAATTAGGTTTCCTTCCGTCTGTGGATTGAGCCCCAAATTGGATTCGACGACTGATTTTTCAACGGCTTTTACAAGTTGCTGATCCCAAACCTGAACCGTCAGAAGACGTGCTTCCGGCGCGTTCACCGTCCCTACCTGATTGAGCGGCATTTGAGATCCATACGCATCGACCGTTAACGGGTTCAGTAACGCTGGTGAAGCTCGACCTGTCCGAAGTCCACCGAACTCTCGGTTTAGAGCTTCCAAAGCGCCATCCATGCGCCGTTCAATATCGCTTAGGTCAATCTCGCCCATGTTTTACCCCCCATGGTCAATGACTGTGAACCGACCCTTTCCCTCTATTGCGTCGGCAAAGGCTCCTTTATCGTATATCGAAAAAACAACAATCGGTATGCTGTTCTCCCGCGCTAGGGAAATTGCCGACGCATCCATTACCTTCAGGTCGCGTGAGAGCACTTCACGATAAGTGAGCGAGTCGTAGCGTTCTGCATCAGGGTTTTCTACCGGGTCGTCGCTATACACACCGTCGACTTTTGTTGCTTTTAGCAACGTATCGCAATTCATCTCGGATGCGCGTAGTGCAGCAGCGGTATCGGTCGTGAAGAAAGGGTTCCCGGTACCGGCAGCAAAGATCACAACACGCCCTCTTTCCATATGTCGTACAGCTCGTCTGCGAATATACGGCTCGCATACTGCCTGCATCGGGATGGCAGAAAGAACACGCGTTATCACACCCGCACGTTCCAGCGCGTTTTGCATCGCCAGAGCGTTAATCACCGTGGCCAGCATACCCATGTAATCCGCTGAAGTCCGATCCATCCCAGTAGCCGCACCGGAAATGCCCCGGAAGATATTCCCGCCGCCGATCACCAAGCAGATCTCGACATTCATGCCGGCGACACCGCTGACTTCAGCCGCGATTCGGTCCAATATCTCCGGATCGAGTCCATATTCCAGGCCCCCCATAAGGGCTTCACCCGATAGCTTGAGAAGAACACGACGGCGGCCCGGATCGGGTTCGTCGTTAAAACCTTCGCTATCTTCTAGGGCGTTGGAATTACTCATTTTCTATGTATTCAGCGTTGCCGCTACCTCAGCTGCGAAATCGGCTTCAGACTTCTCAATGCCTTCGCCTAATTCATAACGGACAAAACCAGTCAGCGCGACCGGCACACCCATTTCCTTTGCCGCGTTTTCAACGACTTTTGCGATTTTTGTCTCGTTGTCTACCACAAAGATCTGCTCCATTAGAGCAACTTCTTCGTAGTACTTGCGAAGGCGGCCTTCGACCATTTTTTCAATGATATTGTCCGGCTTGCCGCTGGCTTTTGCCTGATCGACCAAGACACTTCGCTCACGCTCCAAGGCTTCCGGCGCGATGCTTTCCACGGACAGCGCTTCCGGACGCGCCGCCGCGACATGCATGGCGATCTGCCGACCCAATTGCTCGAGCGCTGCGTGGTTGCCCTTGGACTCCAAGGCAACCAACACACCGATCTTGCCAAGGCCTACCGACAATGCGTTGTGAACGTAAGAAACCACACATCCTTGATCGACATTCAACGATTGACCGCGGCGCATGCTCATATTTTCGCCAATGGTCGCAATGTTATGTGTAAGTTGTTCGCCGACCGTGCGCTCAGTGTCGGGGAATGCCGCATTCGCGACCGCTTCGAAGTTGTCGCCATGATCGAGCATAATATCTGCAACAGCGGAGACAAACGCTTGGAAATCATCGTTACGCGCGACAAAGTCAGTCTCGGCATTAATTTCGACGACAGAGCCGGCACCATCTTTCGTAGCGACACCGATCAAACCTTCAGAGGCAACACGGCCTGACTTTTTCGCAGCGGCCGCAAGGCCATTTTTACGAAGAAAGTCAACAGCTTCCTCAACATTTCCGCCAGTTTCGACCAGCGCCTTTTTACAATCCATCATGCCTGCGCCAGTCTTTTCGCGCAGCTCTTTCACCAGACTAGCTGTAATTTCAGCCATATCTCATTCCTCTCGAATTCTAAAACCTTCAACCACTTGAATTGAGTGTTGAATTGTCGCTGTTAAGCGCTCGGAGTATCAGCGCTTTCGGCACGGGCCTCTGCCTGTGTGGCATCCGCTGCTGCCGCTTCAGGGGCCGCCGCTTCCGGTGCAGGTTCGGCTGCTGCGACTGCAACTTCCGGAACAGTCACAATTTCAGCAGCAGGTGTCTCCTGCTCACCGGCATCAACGCCACTTGCAACCATCTCAGCTTGCAGTCCGTCGAGAACCGCACCGCTGATCAATTCGCAAAAAAGACTGATGGCGCGCATCGCGTCATCATTCCCCGGAATCGGATAGGTAACACCTTCCGGGTTGGAATTACTATCAATAACCGCGATGACAGGAAGACCCAATTTCGTCGCTTCTTGAACAGCGATATCTTCCTTATTGGTGTCGATGATAAACAAGATGTCGGGTAATCCGCCCATCTCCTTAATCCCGCCCAAGGCTTGATCCAACTTGGCGCGCTCGCGCTCGACCTTCAGCAGTTCCCGCTTTGTCAGGCCGATATCCTCGACAGCCAGTTGTTCTTCAACCGTGCGCAGGCGCTTGATGGAATTGGAGATCGTCTTCCAATTCGTCATCATGCCGCCGAGCCAACGGTGATTGACGTAGTATTGCCCACAACGTGAGGCGGATTCCGAGACGATTGTCGCTGCTTGCCGCTTCGTGCCGACGAAGAGAACGCGTCCCCCGCCCGCTGCGACATCGCGCACCGCTTCCATCGCCCGATAAAGCATTGGGACCGTTTGTTCCAAATCGATAATATGAACGCCGTTTCGTTCACCAAAAATGAATGGTTCCATTTTCGGGTTCCAGCGCCGCGTCGTATGGCCGAAATGTACACCAGCTTCCAAGAGCTGACGCATCGTAAAAGATGGCATCGCCATGATAAATTCCTTTTCCGGTTAATCCTCCGCAGGCTTTGGTCGTTACCGACACCGGAGCGAACGCACTTGATATGTGAAGCGGTCCGCGAGCCCACGTGTGAAGTTAGCGCGCTGGGTATAGTCTCAGATTAGTATGATTGCAAGTGATTGAGTAACGTTTCCCCCTACAAATCAACGACGTCGACGACGCCCGAAATGGACTTGATCGCCGAGCGCATTGGCGCGGAAATCTGATAGCCCTGCGGCAAGTCCATCTCTATTTCCCGTAAGTCACGATCAAGAATCAAACTGACGCGTCCCCTGCCCCGAACACCATGTTCATGCATAACGCCGGAAAGGCTTTGTAGCGCCTCTACATCCCGCAGGAATATCTTCAAACCAGCCACCGCTTCCATGGCCGCCTCATCCAAGGCCTGGATCGAGTTTGCCGACAGGCGGATGTCGTCGCCTTTCTTTTGTACATCAACTGACACCAATAATGGCGTCCCGGATTCCAAGAGGTCTCGACTTTTGAAGAGTAATTCAGAGAAAACCATCAATTCATAAGAACCGCTGGCATCCGACATCTGCGCAAATGCCAACCGGCCACCGCGAGCCGAATTCACGAATTTTCTGCCTGAAACGATGCCCGCCATGGTCACACGGCCTCCCCTCACCCGACCGGCCTGAACATCAGTCCAATCCACCACCCCTAACCGGTTCAGTGTTTGGCGATAGGATTCCAATGGATGTGCGGAAAGATAGAACCCAATGGCGTCGTGTTCTTGATGTAGGCGCTCCTCTGTCGACCAGTCGTCGATATCAGGCAATGGTGGTTTTACTTGATCCCCGAATCCATCACCGAAAAGATTGACCTGATTGCTCTCCCGTTCATTCTGCATGGCATGGGTATGCCGGGTCAGCATCTCCACCGCCTCAAATACCTGACGGCGGTTCGGGACAACCGTGTCAAAGGCGCCGGCACGAGCCAAATTTTCGATTTGGCGTTTGTTCATGACCTGCGCATCAAGCCGTTCGGCAAATTCGTAGAGATCCTTAAAGGGACCATTCTCTTGACGCTCGTTGATCAATACTTCCATCGCAGCGGCACCAACATTTTTGACAGCTGATAAAGCATATCGGACGGCGGTTTCACCTTCGTCCAATGTCTCAACGGAGAAATAGATGCCTGATTTTTGTATGTCAGGTGGCAAAAGTTGGATTTTTTGGCGTTCCAATTCGACTCGGAAGAGTCCAAGCTTGTCTGTGTTGCCAGCATCCAACGTCATCGATGCTGCGAGAAACTCAACTGGATAATTCGCTTTCAGATAGGCCGTTTGATACGCCACGAGCGCATACGCCGCCGCATGGGATTTGTTGAAGCCGTAACCGGCGAATTTCTCGACCTGAACAAAGATGTCCGCGGCCGTTCCGTTGTGAACACCATTCTCAACCGCACCGTCTATGAAATTCTTACGTTGAGCCTCCATTTCGGCCCGTATTTTCTTACCCATCGCGCGACGTAACAAATCAGCACCGCCGAGCGAATAACCCGACAACACACGCGCAATCTCCATCACCTGTTCCTGGTAGATCGCAATGCCGTACGTCTCGTTCAGCACGCTTTCCAGCAATGGATGGAGGTAATCTATATCTTCTTCGCCGTGTTTGCGGCGGATATAGCTTGGAATATTATCCATCGGCCCTGGTCGATAGAGGGCCACAACGGCGATAATGTCTTCGAAACGGTCGGGTTGCAGCTTTTTCAGAACATCCCGCATGCCGGAGCTTTCCAGCTGGAACACTCCAGCCGCGTCGCCCTTGCACAGCATATCGAAGGTTTTCTTATCGTCGAGCGGGATATGCGCCAAGTCAATCTCGACATCGCGATCCTTCAGCAGATCGACGGCCTTGTCGAGAACAGTCAGTGTCTTGAGACCAAGGAAGTCGAACTTCACCAGACCCGCCATCTCAACGTATTTCATATTGAATTGCGTCACGGGCATATCGGAGCGCGGATCGCGATAGAGTGGGACCAGCTGATCGAGAGGCCGATCGCCGATCACCACACCTGCCGCATGCGTTGAAGCGTGTCGGAATAGACCTTCCAGCTTCAACGCCATGTTAATCAGACGCTCAACGCTCTCATCCTCTTTCTGCATTTCGCGGAGTGCTGGCTCTCCATCGATCGCTTCCTGCAACTTCACTGGGTTTGCAGGGTTGTTGGGCACCAGTTTGGAAATGCGATCAACTTGCGAATACGGCATTTCCAAAACGCGCCCGACGTCCCGTAGCACCGCTCGCGCTTCCAATTTACCGAAAGTGATGATTTGCGCGACGCGATCATGCCCGTATTCGTTCTGCACGTAGCGGATGACCTTGTCGCGCCCGTCCCGGCAGAAATCGATATCGAAATCCGGCATTGATACCCGTTCAGGATTGAGGAATCGCTCGAATAGTAATCCCCAACGAAGCGGATCCAAATCCGTGATTGTCAGTGCCCAAGCGATCACAGACCCCGCGCCGGAACCGCGCCCCGGCCCTACGGGAATATCATGACGGCGCGCCCATTGAATGAAATCGGCAACAATCAGGAAATACCCGGGGTATCCCATCTGATTGATAACACCGAGCTCGAATTCAAAACGCTCGCGGTACGGCACGGCAAGCTCTTCTCTTTTCGCTTGATCGGTCTCGTCGCCGTAGACTTGATCTAATAATCGGGCCTCGAGTCCTGCTTCCGCCAGATCGCGGAGCGCCTGCTCTTCCGTTCTGCCATCCAATTGCGGGTAGGCCGGTAGAATTGGCGCTCTTGTATCCGGCATGAAGGCGCAACGTTGCGCGATCACTAACGTATTGTTGATCGCTTCCGGCAGGTCCGCGAACAGAACCCGCATTTCTTCCGCCGACTTAAAACGATGGTCTGGCGTGGCGCGGCGGCGATCTTGTTTGGATATCGGCACGCCCTGCGAAATACACAAAAGCGCATCATGCGCCTCGTACATGCTTTCGTCGGCGAAGAATGCCTGATTGGTCGCCACCAATGGTATGTTATGACGATAGGCGAGATCGATGAGATCACCTTCAATCCGGTTCTCTACTTCCAAATTATGTCGCATTAATTCGACGTAGAGCCGGTTCTCGTAAATCGAAGCCAAGCGCATCAACACTTCTTCTGCGGCGGGCCCCTGTCCATTCGCGATGAGGCGTCCAACGGGACCGTTTGGGCCGCCCGTCAGCGCAATGATCCCTTCGCTCCGTCCCGGAAGGTCTTCGATATCGACTTGCGCCGGCTCGCCCGCATCAGAGTCGAGAAAAGCCTGACTAACCAACGAAAGGATGTTCTCGTATCCCTTCTCGGACTGCGCCAATAGCACCAATTCATCGGGTGGTAAAAACCCGGCGTGTATATGACGGCCGCCATTTCCAGCATCCGTTCGCCGCAAGCCGAGTTGTACACCGATGATCGGTTGTACCCCAGCGCTGCGAGCGCCAAGCGACAACTCAAGCGCGCCGAACAGGTTATTGGTATCAGTGACACCAACCGCCGGCATCCGGTGGCGCTGGCAGAGCGCGATCAAATCCTTCACGCGCAATGCGCCTTCGGACAAGGAGTAAGCGGAATGAGTGCGTAAATGAACGAATTCGGCGTGGGGCATATCGTTATAATGTCATGTCGTGGCTGGGTTTATATCCATGAATATATAGCGGGTTCGCGACCACAGAAACACAATATACAGCGTTACACCGCGGAATCTTTACAAAATCAATTTTGGCCGCCCGCGACTCGTGATCTCGGAACCAAATCAAGGGCGCAGGATTTCCCAACACCACAATCAAACAATATTGCTTTATGGCGGGCCGCCGTCTTGGCGCGCAGAGATTCACGGGATTGGAGAGAAGCATGGCATCGATGAGCCGGACGATATCGGCCTGGGTCGAAGAACTAACGTTTGAGGATCTACCGCCAGAAGTGTTGGACCGCGCCAAGGGCGTGACACTGCAAGCGCTCTCCTCCGCGTTGATCGGCCACAAAATGCCGGAAGCTCAACAGGCATTGGCAATGATGCAGGAAGAGGAAGCCGGCGGTGGCGGTGCGGCGACATGTCTTGTGACCGGTGCCCGATTAACCAAGGCAGGAGCGGCCCTCGTTAATGCAGAGACAATCTTCGCCGGAGGTAAATGGGATACCTTCCGTATGCTCACGCATCCCGGTTGCGCGATTTTACCTGCTGCCCTCGTCGCGGCGGAGACGACCGGTGCGTCGGGCAAGGAGTTCCTAACCGGAGTCGTCGCCGGTTACGAAATTATGGAACGCATGGCGTCTGACTTCATACCAACCGTTATGTCGCGCGGTTTTCACTCCGGTCCGGTATTCGGCATCTTCGGTGCAGCGGTCGCGGCGGCCAAGGTCATGAAACTAGACGCCAACATCATTCACGGTGCGATCGCGCAATGTGTCAATCTAGCCAGTGGTAATCTCGAAGGAATTCGAAGCGGCGGCCGGGCCTTACGCGAGGGGGGCGCTGTTCGTAACGCGCTCCTCGCCATCGCTATGTCGAAACATGGGGCACCCGGTGGCGAGACCATATTGGAGGGGGAAGCCGGTTTCTATCACTCCTATACTGGCAACAATCACGGTATTCTGCGCTATAGCTTCACCGCTGATAATAAAACGAGCCTCGATAAAATCACAAACGAACTCGGGCAAGATTGGATGTTTATGGAGACGCTCTATCGCATTTATTCAACACCCGGATTCAATATCGCTCATGTCGATGTGACGGCGGCTCTCTGCGAGGAGCACGATATTGTCTACGAGGATGTCGAACGTATTGAGTCCGTCGTCAACTGGTTGGAGACGGAATATCCAAGTCCCGCCTTCCCGTCGCGCAGCCGCGAACCGCGCCCGGATAGCCCGCACTACTATACAGCCTGGGGTGTAGTTCGACGTTCTTTCCCCTTATTGAAATGCGTCGAACGTAAGTTCGGCGAGGAAGACCCTGCGGAAGTGTTGGACCTGATGCACCGTGTCACCATCGTACCCTCGCATCGTCACACCCTATTCGGGCCTCAGGTCACTATTCACCTGAAAGATGGTCGGAGCGTCACAAAAGCTGCGACGGGCCGGGAATTCATCTTCGACTTCGATGGCCTCGTCGATCGAATGCGCGAAATTACGCCTGGCGTCCCAATTCCAGCGGAACAGTATGAGGAATTGATATCGACTTGCGCGCATTTGGATGATTTAGACGTAGCGGATAAACTGTTGGGATTGACGGTGCCACCGGCATAGGTGCGATGAGCAAAGCATTCACGAAGGAATCCGAAAATGACGAGGATGACGACCTTCCCGAAGCGCCGGACTCCCTGCCGCTCGGCTCCAAGAATTACATGACCCCCGAAGGCCACATGCAGTTGGTCACGGAATTACGCGAACTGCGGAATATAGCGCGGCCAAAGATCGTCGAAGTCGTCTCGTGGGCGGCGGGCAACGGCGACCGTTCCGAGAACGGTGACTATATTTACGGCAAGAAACGTCTGCGTGAGATCGATCGTCGGATGAGATTTCTGATGAAGCGATTGGACAACACTGAAATCGTCGATCCCGCGCGACAGAAAGGCCTGGAGCAAATCTTCTTCGGCGCCACCGTAACGTACGAGACGAGAGACGGAGATGAGAACACTATCCGCATCGTCGGAGTTGACGAGGCTCGCTCAGACCAAGGTCAGGTCAGTTGGATATCCCCGATTGCCCGCGCGCTGCACAAAGCCCGTGAAGGTGACGTCGTCGTATTAAAAACGCCGGCAGGCGTCGAAGAGATCGAAGTTGTTCGGATTGTCTATTGAGCGTTGCGGTCAACAATTTCGATCGCCACGCCTTCGGGGCCGCTAAGGAAGGCCATACGTACGCCAGGTCGAATGGTCGTTAACTCCATGGTTAAATCGGCGCCTTTGATTTTTAAATCCGCAACGACGCTGTCTATCCCATCGACGGTCAGACCTGCATGATCCAAGCCCTAATAGGGAGATGCGGGCGGCACTCCTACTTCTGAATCTTGCGCTACCGGCGCGATGAAAAACATCTGGCCATACAGGTTCATATCGAGGCGCGGCTTTCCACCCTGTTCCGTCCGGATACTCTCAGCAACAAACATTTTCTCATAAAATGCCGCCGTCGCTTCCGGATCGGGGCTACGCAAGTGGACATGGTCGAATGTAAAAGTTGCCATTTTCTTCTCCCAGGTCAGGCGGCCACCGCACCTTCATAAAGGGTTCCGTTCTCCAACCTCAGAATACGGTCCATTCTATCTGCCAGATCAAGGTTATGCGTTGCGACCAGCGCGCCAAGTCCACTCTGGCGAACGAGTGTCTCCAGCAATCCAAACACGCCATCCGCCGTGTGAGTGTCGAGATTGCCCGTCGGCTCATCGGCCAAGAGAATGGCTGGGGAATTCGCCAGCGCCCGAGCTATCGCGACCCGTTGTTGCTCGCCACCCGACAGTTTAGCCGGTCGGTGAGTTGCACGCGTCGTAAGTCCGACGGATTCGATCAATCCAGATGCCGATGCCCTCGCTTGTCTGCGGCTCGTACCCTCAACCATTTGCGGAATTATAACGTTTTCCAATGCCGAGAATTCCGGTAGTAAATGATGGAATTGATAGATAAACCCAATCTTTGTGCGCCGCAGACCAGTGCGTGCATCATCGGAAAGCTTAGCACAGGACGCACCATCTAAGAATACGTCACCCGCATCCGGATATTCCAGCAATCCCGCGACATGCAGAAGTGTCGATTTACCGGCCCCCGATGGCCCCACAAGGGCTACCATTTCCCTCTTATGAAGCGCCAGATCCACGCTCTTTAAGACGTCTAACCGTTCTTCCGCTTGGTGATAAGTCCGGTCTACTCCTTGCAGTTCGAGAACGGTGTCACTCATATCGAAGGACTTCGACGGGATCGAGGCGAGCCGCTCGCCATGCTGGATATATCGAGGCCAAAAAAGACAACAACAACGCCATCGCAATCACCAGGACCACCTCGTTCGCGTCCACCTTCGCCGGTAATTGCGATAGAAAGTAGATTTCGGCTTGGAAAAGATCGACACCGGCGAGACTTTGAACGCCTTGGCGAATGCTTTCGATATTCAAGGAAAACGCAATGCCGAGGATACTGCCCGCGACCGTCCCGATTATTCCAACGCTGGCCCCGGTGACGAAAAAGACCCGCAATACCATCCCTCGCGTCGCACCGATCGTACGGAGGATCGCTATTCCCTTACCCTTGTCGTTTACCAACATCACCTGGCTTGAGATGATATTGAAGGCGGCGACGAGGATGATGAGGGTCAGAATAAGGAACATGACGTTCCGCTCGACCTTGAGCGCGGTGAAGAAAGTGGAATTAACCTGTCGCCAATCCCGCACCCAAACAGTTGGCCCTGCCATCTCGAATATTTTACTGCGCGCGGTATCGATCTTATCCGCATGTTCCGCAGACACTTCGATATGCGAGACCCCATTCTTCTGCCGAAAAAAGGATTGCGCCGCTGCGAGTGGCATGAAGACAAAGCTAGCATCGTATTCCGACATCCCGACTTCAAAGATGCCTGATATCTTGTACGCCTTCATTCTCGGCATTGTACCGAAGGCAGTCGTCGTGCCGCGCGGTGCAATGAATGTCAATCCATCGCCAAGACGAAGATGAAACCTCTGCGCCATTCGGCTGCCGATCAAGACACCCGACCCGGCGTCGAAATCGTCAAGGTTCCCTTGCTTAATTCCTCCGAATAACAATGGCTTACCGCGTATGTCTTCAGCCATCATGCCACGTGCGACTGCACCGCGAGACACCTTATTGGCTGACAGTAATACTTGTCCTTCGACGACAGGTGCAGCGTTTACAATGCCTTTAATCGCCCGGATCTTTTTTGCTAAATCATCGTAGCCCTGCAGTGTTCCGCGTGCGGCTGAAACTTCCAAATGCCCGTTTAACCCAAGAATTCGCCCTAACAACTCGGCGCGAAACCCATTCATCACCGACATAACAATGATCAGCGTGGCGACCCCCAGCATGATGCCGAGCAAAGAAAACCAGGCGACCACTGAGATGAAGCCTTCTTGGCGCTTTGCCCGCAAATAGCGAAAAGCCATCAATCTTTCAAACGCGGAGAACATCCACTTAACCAGCGATACGGTTCAGGGCGGCATCCAGACTGAGCTCTTCACGCTCACCGCTCGCACGGTTCTTTAGCTCAACGACGCCTGCTTTTACGCCCCTGGGCCCGACGATCAATTGCCAGGGCAGGCCGATCAAATCCATCTCGGAGAACTTCACTCCGGCGCGCTCGTCCCGGTCGTCATAGAGAACCTCAATACCCGCAGCGTTCAATTTTGCGAAGATGTCCTCACACGCCGAGTCACAGGCATCGTCACCGACGCGCAAGTTGATTAAGCCAACCTTGAACGGCGCGACTGACTCCGGCCATACAATACCGTCATCATCGTGGCACGCCTCGATCACGCCACCAACTAACCGTGAGACCCCCACCCCATAAGATCCCATCTGCACTGGAACCTCTTTACCTTCGCTGTTGGTCACCACTGCACCGAAGGGGATTGAATATTTATCGCCGAAGAAGAAAATATGGCCGACCTCAATTCCACGTGCGCTGACGCGTTTGTCTTCCGGTACCTCGGCCTCAAACCGAGCGCTATCGTGCATCTCGTCCGTTGCCGCGTATTGCCCTGTCCAACGGTCAACGAATCCTTGGATTTGCTCCGCGGAACTGAAGTTAATCTCTTCACCCAGAATGTCGTAGTCGAGCAATTCTTGATGGCAAAAGACTTCACTTTCGCCGGTTTCAGCCATAATGATGAATTCATGGCTCATATCGCCGCCGATAGGACCAGTCTCTGCTCGCATTGGAATAGCTTTCAACCCCATGCGCGCATATGTCCGTAAATACGCGACAAACATTTTATTATAGGCGATGCGCCCGGCCTCAGCATCTAAGTCAAATGAGTACGCATCCTTCATATAGAACTCACGACCCCGCATAACACCAAACCGGGGGCGGACTTCGTCCCTGAACTTCCACTGAATATGGTAGAGGTTCAATGGAAGGTCGCGATAGCTTCGAACGGAAGCCGCGAATATCTCAGTAATCAGCTCCTCATTGGTCGGCCCGTACAGCATGTCGCGATCATGACGATCCTTAATCCGCAGCATTTCCTTACCGTAGTCCTCGTAGCGCTTCGACTGTCGCCATAGATCGGCGGACTGAATCGTCGGCATCAGGACTTCGTGCGCACCCGCCAAATTTTGCTCTTCACGGACAATCTGCTCAATTTTTTTCAAAACCCGGAAACCAAGCGGTAGCCACGAATAAATGCCGGCGCTCGCCTGCCGGACCATACCCGCCCGCAGCATGTAACGGTGAGAGACGACCTGCGCTTCTTGCGGCGTCTCTTTCAGCGTCGGTAGGAAAAATTGCGACAGACGAACGGCGTTGCTTGTATCGGTAGTCATGGGTATTTTGGACCTCGTTGGAACAGCCTCGTAACGTGTGCGTGACGGAAGGCTGCGTCAATTTAGAAAAGACGCCATCTCTTGTCCATCAATAGCCCTAATAATCGGGCTAACCACGCGCTATCTGCCGGCGGCGCGGCATTTGCGGGCGAGCCCCGCTATGGCTTTATCGTTCATCGGCTCCCCATTGAACGTAAAAGCGTTTTTCCCAATGTCGTATTTTACTTTTCCAACACTGGAAGAGGTCTCACCGAAGCGGGTGGCCGAGGTTCCTTTCAGCGGATTAAAGGCAATGTCGAATTCGACAGTCTTCGGTAACTTCAACTTCATGCCGCCCGCCACGTCCGCGCCAGCAACTTGTCGCCCGCGAACATCAACACCTGGCTTATAATTAACGTCCGAGCTCGCCTGATGCTGTATCAGTCGTTTGCAATCGCGCCCGGAAATTTTTGCTTTTGTGTCAGCCGCCTGGGCAAAGCCGCCGGCGACAATCATCGCGAGGCCGAGAGTCACTGTGAATTTAATCGTCATGGACCTAATTATACAAAAACCTTTACCTATTTCCAACAACTGCTGATTCGCGGGAATGTTAATGCGGGGACTGGAGCGTTACTTCGAACTATACCAACACGACACTGAGCCGAGAAGTACTCGCCGGTGTCACAACGTTTCTGACCATGGCTTATATAGTCTTCGTAAAGCCAGCCATTTTATCGGGTTCCGGTGTTGATCGAGAGCCGCATTTGTCACGACATGCCTTGCCGCGGCTATCGGTTGCTTGCTGATGGGATTGCTCACGAAATATCCAATAGCCCTGCCCCCCGGCATGGGACTCAATGCCTTCTTCACATACACAGTAGTCGGTCAATTAGGGCATTCGTGGCAAATCACCCTCGGAGTGGTCTTTCTTTCCGGACCGATCTTTCTAGTGCTGAGCGTGCTACCCGTTCGCGAATGGATCGTAAACGCCATTCCCAGAGCATCAAAATGGCGATATCGGCTGGGATCGGTATATTTCTCGCCATCATTGCCCTACGCAATGCAGGAATTGTTGTAGATAATCTCGCCACGTTGGCGCAGCTCGGTGATTTGGGCACCCCTTCCGCTCTTCTGGCGGCACTTGGTTTCTTCGCGATGGTCGCATTGGATCGCCTTCGCGTTCCGAGCGCCATTCTGATTTCCATTATCACGGTGACCGTTCTCTCATCGTTCATTGGTCTCAACACGTCTAGAGGAATCGTCTCCGCACCGCCGAGTTTGTCGCCGACACACATGCAACTGGATATCGCATCGGCATTTGAACTCGGTCTGATATAAGTAGTCTTCGCATTTCTGTTCGTCGACTTGTTCGACACCGCAGACACGTTAATCGATGTCACACATCGAGCCAGGCTCCACGACGAGAACGGGCCGTTGCCGCGTCTACGCACCGCCTTACTCCCAGACAGTTTGGCAACCGTTGCGGGCGCGGCGCTCGGCACGTCGGCAACGACAAGCTATACCGAGAGCGCCGCCGGCATGAGAGCAGGCCCGCGAACTGGTCTCACAGCGGTTGTCGTCGCAGTGTTGTTCCTCGGTTGTCTCTTCTTCGCACCGTTGGCGGGGAGCATCCCTGCATACGCACGAGCACCCGCTCTCCTATTTGTCGCCTGCATAATGGCGCGCGGCCTCTCGTAGACAAACTGGGATGATGTAACTGATTATGTTCCAGCGGTTGTTACAGCCTTGGCGATGCCCCTAACTTTCTCGATCGCGACCAGGATCGGCATTGGTTTTATTACCGATGCCGCAGTCAAAGTACTGAGCGGGCACTATAGCAAAGCAACGCCGGCAATTTTAATTCTTGCGGGCGCATTCGTGTTGAAATTCGCCTTTCTTTAGGCAATTGACAATATTGGTAAATTTGTTCGAATCTTGCTCGAAAAGTGCGTGACGTCGAAAAGGAGTTCGCTTAGACTCTGTTCTAAATAAAAATACACGCATTAAAAACAGTGCGACCCGAGTCTGGGGAGGGTGCTTGCAAGTTCTAGGGGGATCTCATCTAAGAAGATCAAAAATCTCAGGTTGCGAGCGAATTCTTTAAATTAAAAGGTGAGAACTCAGTTCTTACCTCTTTTTTTTGCCCTAGTCGGCTTGCCAGAAGCTGATGATATCTCAGCTCAGAAGCAAAGAAGCGCGTCAAATATTGAAATAGATAGGACATTAATTTCGGTGAGGCCCAGGCAGATAGCCAATGCTCATCAAAAGGGGCACCGGTATTAACAATCTTTGCAAAACGATGCCTGATCGTCCCTCGCAATAATTCGCCATTTAGAATTACACAGCGCGCAATTCGGAAATCGTGTTCTTAGCGTCCACGTTCTCCAAGCTGGTTCGCGCTTCGACGATAACCGGCACATCCGCACTCATCGCCTCTCGCATGACTGCATCCGCTTGGTCCGGTGTTTCGATCACTAAGCCTTTGGCGCCAAAAGCTTGCGCTAAAACGGCAAAATCGGGATTAACAAGGTCGGTCGCATGAGGGCGCCCAGGATAATGTGTCTCCTGATGGAAGCGGATCGTGCCGTAAGCGTTGTTATTGGAAATCACGATACAGAGATTTTTCACACCACTCGCCATGGCCGTCGCCAGCTCATAGGCCGACATCAAAGCGCCACCGTCACCCACGACCGCGACCACTCGGCGCTCCGGATGGCGGATCGCGGCGGCAACGCCCGCGGGAATACTCATTCCCATTGCCCCACATTCGGAACCAAGAAGGTTCTGTGTCGACTTAAAGGGATACCTGTGATGCAACCAACTCGAAAAACTGCCCGCATCCACAGTGACCACCGCATCATCCGGGACATGCGTTTTCATCGCCTCAATCACGTGACCGAATTCCAATCCATCTTCGGAATTACGTAATGGCGCTTCGGAGAATTCGGTGTACCCCTTATGCGCGCTAGCCAACCAAGTATGCCGCTCCGAAGTTAATTCGGGGGCATTTTGTTCGTTTAACGCTTCTAAAAACGCCCCCGCATTTGAGACGATACCAAGATCAATATCGAAACTTCGGCCGATGGCACCTTCGTCAGGATATACGTGGATAACCCGTTGATCGGCCGTTGGAATGCGGTCACCCATAGTCGCCATTCCGCTCCCCATTTTTGTGCCGACAGCAATGATGAGATCCGCATTCATCGCCGTTTCCATAACACCTTTAGGGGGTCGAATACCCAGCTCTCCACCATAGTTCGGATGATCGTTGGGGAAAACGTCCTGGTGTACATAAGTCGGCAGAACAGGAATACCCCACGCTTCACTGGCAGCAAGCAGCGCTCGTCGCGCTTCCGTTGAAACAAGCCGTCCACCAACGATCATAATAGGGCGTTTAGCTTTGGCAATTTGCTCCGCAACATATGCGGTATCGCTGTCATTCGGTCGCACGGTGGCGGCCTTCCGGCGTGCCACGATTTTCGACTTTGATTCTGTCGCCAGTACATCGGTCGGCAAGGAGACAACAACAGGGCCCGGCGTTCCGCTTTCCGCAATCCGAATGGCACGGGCAACAATCTCGCCAATCCGGTCCGGCACATCGACTTCTTCGACTGATTTCGCCATGTCTGAGAAGGTTTTGCTGTAATTGATTTCCTGGGTAGCGTGTTTACCGATTTTACCGGTGCTGACTTGTCCTAGCATTAGGACCAAGGGAAAAGAGCCTTGTTCCGCGGAATGCGCGGCAATCGAAGCGTTCGTCGCTCCGGGCCCGCGGCTAGCGAAGACGACCCCTGCCCGTCCCGTCAATTTGGCGTCCGCCAACGCCATCCAGGCGGCTCCACCCTCATGACGGCAGGTAACGAGGTCCAATACCGGATCGCCATGCAGTTCATCCATCACAGAGAGATAACTCTCACCCGGAACGCAGAACGCACGATCAATATTATGTGCGACAAGGGTATCGAGCAGAACCTTCGCAGCCGTTGGCATATTCGCAATTCCTTATTCTGAGAAATTCTCACTGGGATTGGGATAGATATTTAGTTGGCCCTAAAATTAATCAATCCGGCATCGGCGACAAACCAGACCACCGTAAAAATAACGGCCGCTATTCCAGATGTTATTGCCGCCTTCATCAATAGGCGAGGATTGGTCGGAGCGCTGTTCGCGTGCCCGATTTCTGGGTCTTCGGGCGGCCGGTTGCCCCATGGAAGTACGCAAAAGAACACGAGCCACCATGTGATGATGTAAACAAGGGTGCCTGATATCCAGCCCATTGCGTTGGTATCCTTTACGCCTGCTCAAGTTCGATCAAGGTGCCGGAGAAATCTTTCGGGTGCAAAAACAAAACCGGTTTGTCATGTGCCCCATTACTCGGCTCACCGTCGCCAAGCACGCGCATGCCATCGCCCTCCAGCTTGTCACGGGCCGCATAAATATCATCGACCTCATAACAAATATGATGCATGCCGCCCCCTGGATTCTTTTCCAGGAACTTGGCTATTGGAGAGTCTTCGCCGAGCGGATGGAGTAATTCAATTTTGGTATTTGGGAGTTCAACGAAGATTGTCCTGACACCATGGCTCGGCAGGTCGAGAGGTGCTGATACTGCCGCCCCAAGCGTTCCTTTATAGGAAGCCGACGCGGCTTCCAAATCCGCTACCACAATAGCTACATGATTTAATCGGCCAATCATATCTCCACCCTCTCTCAAACTCTAATCAGATGAATTTCAGTATGCGGGTTCTTACCACAGCGTGCGCGAATGCAAAGTCGCACCGCTCGCCGCGACATTTCACTCACAAACTCATCATCCTGTCTTTGTTTAGCACGCATATCTTCGATCGCTACGATGACCGCACCGACGACTTCACATTCCACTTCGCCCTCGTCATCCTCATCGTAGACGCCGTTCACCGAAACGACCGGATCGCGGATCAAGTCACCATGCTCATCTAAGACAACCGTCGCAACGGCGGTGCCGTGATGCGTCATTCGACGCCGCGCTTTAATTGCCTGGCTCTCCATTGGGACGAGACGATTGCCATCCTTGGCCAGGCGGTCAGAGAACACTTCGTCGATAATCTCGGCCCGGCCCGGAACTAAACGCACCATGGAGCCGTTTTGCGTGACGATAGGCTGTGGCACCTGGCAATCCCGTGCAAGCTCTGCATGGGCGATCATATGCCGGGCCTCGCCATGCACCGGTACAGCAATCTGTGGTCGGATCCAATTGTACATTTGAATAAGTTCATCACGTGCCGGATGCCCAGAGACATGAATAACTGCATCCGATGCCGTGATAACCTCTATCCCTTTAGATATCAGAAGGTTGTGCAAACGACCGATGGCCAGTTCATTCCCTGGAATGACGCGACTTGAAAAGATAACGGTATCTCCTGTTTCCAAGGCGACATCCCGATGCTCACCACGCGCAATACGCGGCAATGCGGCTCTGGGCTCTCCCTGACTGCCCGTGCAGATCATCAAGACGCGATCCGACGGCAGATAGCCGACATCCTTCTCAGTGATGAAGGGTGGAATATCGGTAAGATATCCGTTCTCCTTCGCCGATTCGTAAATCCGCCAAAGCGAACGTCCTACGAGTGCGACGCTGCGGTCGGTCGCTTCACCGACACGAGCGATGGTTTCCAACCGCGCCACATTGGAAGCAAAACATGCAACCACCGCGCGGCGTTTGCACTTAGCCACCAGAACTTCGAGGTTTTCGCGCAAATCGCCTTCCGAACCGGACGTCCCCGGGACGAACACGTTGGTAGAATCGCACACCATCGCGAGGACACCTTCCTCGCCGACTTCAATCAAGCGCTGTTCATCGGTAGTCAGCCCGACCACCGGGTCTGGATCGATCTTCCAATCTCCAGTATGCATCACCGATCCAACCGCCGTTCGCAATACCACCGCGTTCGGTTCCGGTATCGAATGGGTGAGCGTGATGAGTTCCAATTCGAATGGACCGACAGAAAATCGACCCGACAATGGAATGACGTTTATCTCAACACGGTCGCCAAAGCTCGTCTCGTATAGTTTTCGTCGCAACACACTCGCCGTAAACGCTGTTGCATAAATCGGGCATTCGACCCGGGGCCAAAGATAAGGAACGGCACCCAAGTGATCTTCGTGGGCATGGGTGAGTATCAGTCCGGCCAATTGGTCTTTTCGTTCGGCGATGAAAGTGGGATCGGGCGTGATAACATCGACGCCCGGTGTAGTATCGTCGCCGAACGTAATACCGAAATCCACCATGAGCCATTTTCCTGCATGGCCATAAAGGTTGAGGTTCATGCCGATCTCGCCAGCGCCCCCTAACGGTAAAAATAATAATTCGTCGGAACCCGGGGTGCCGCTATTGAGATAGTCGCTCATTGAGGTTGATTACGCTTATATACTTCGACCAGTCCGCGCAGTGTCATATCCGGATAGACGTGATTGATAATGTCAGTCGCTTCG
>CAJWTF010000067.1 GCA_913046825.1 uncultured Rickettsiales bacterium
AGCAATTATCGAGCCTGCGCGCGATCCCGAACGTCAATGTCTTCCGGCCTTGCGATGCCATTGAGACAGTGGAGTGCTGGCAAATTGCTCTGCAATCGACTGAAACGCCCTCGGTATTGGCGCTCACCCGGCAGGCCTTGGCACCGACCCGGACAACACATTCTTCCGAAAACTTGTCGGCAAAGGGCGGGTACATCGCCGCCGATGCGGAGGGCGAGCGCAAAGCCACGATCCTGGCTACAGGCTCAGAAGTCGAAATCGCGCTCGCTGCCCGCGGCGCCCTTCAAACGGACGGTATCGGCACGGCGGTTGTCTCAATGCCGTGTCAAGAACTCTTTGATGCACAGGACGAAGCCTATAAATTCGAGGTATTGGGCCCGGGATCCACGCGAGTCGCAGTTGAGGCGGCTGTTCGCCTCGGATGGGATCGTTATATTGGACTCAACGGTGGATTTGTGGGCATGGCCAGCTTTGGCGCATCGGCACCGGCGGACCAGCTTTACGAACACTTCGGTATAACGGCGGCAGCAGTCGAAGCCGCCATTCGCGAACGAGTATAAGGAAACTGAAAATGGCAGTGCGTGTAGGAATCAACGGTTTTGGCAGAATTGGCCGCTTGGTCATGCGGGCGGCAATTGAAGCCGGGCGCGACGACATTGAATTCGTCGGCATCAACGATTTGGGCGACACGAAGAGCAACGCCCATCTGCTGAAGTACGATACGGTCCATGGCCGGCTCGCCAACGAGATCACCACAGGCGACGACTGGATGGATGTTGGCAAGGGTAAGATCAAAGTCACCGCCGAACGCGACCCGGCGAAGCTTCCCTGGAAGGAGCTCGACGTCGATATCGCCATGGAATGCACCGGCATTTTCACGGATAAGGAATCCGCCTCGAAGCATTTGGAAGCCGGGGCCAAGCGCGTTCTGGTCTCCGCCCCTGCATCGGGCGCCGATCTGACCCTGGTCTACGGCATCAATCACGACCAGCTGGATGCGGGCCAGACGGTTGTGTCGAACGCTTCGTGCACGACCAACTGCCTCGCCCCGGTCGCCTATGTCCTGAATCAGGCTATCGGAATCGAGCGTGGCTACATGACCACAATCCACGCCTTCACCGGCGATCAGAGTACGACGGATACGCTGCATTCAGACGCGCGCCGCGCGCGCGCGGCCTCGCAATCCCTGATCCCGACATCAACCGGTGCCGCGAAGGCCGTCGGCCTCGTCCTGCCGGAACTCAATGGCAAGCTCGACGGCACTTCGATCAGAGTCCCGACCCCGAACGTCTCGCTAATCGACTTCAAGTTCGATGCCGCCCGCGACACCGACGTGGCGGAGATCAATGGCGCGATCCAGCAAGCCGCTGCCAGCTCGCTGAAAGGTGTCTTGGACACCAACGACGAGCCACTCGTCTCCATCGACTTCAACCACAACCCGGCGAGCTCGATCTTCGATCTGACGCAGACCCAGGTTCTGGAAGGCCGGTTCGTGCGTGTGTTATCCTGGTACGACAACGAATGGGGCTTCTCCAACCGGATGTCAGACACCGCCGTCGCCATGGCGGCGCTCGGCTAAAACTTCGGCTACACTGTCGCCACCATGCCGGCGGATAGAAAAGCAATCACCCTCTACGGCCTTCAGCACGCGCTCGCGGCGGCGGCCGTGGCGGTGGAATTTTCGACACCCATCATCCTACTCAGCGCGCCGGCGGCTGTCTCTTCGGCTGGTCCCGCCTGGTTCCAGTCCGTCATCCAGCAAACACGGGACGCACACCCGGATGCCGACATCGAAGCCGTCCTTGATTGCGCGGGGTTTAGCGGGCACGCCCTCGCGTCGCTGAGACAAGGACTGAAAACAATCATCTATGACGGCACCGCCAACGAAGCCGTCGATGACATCGCCGCTCAATTCGATGCGACTGTCCTGCGAGAACGACCCGACAGTCTCGATGTCCGTTTGGCTGGGACGAATGGCTCCGTGAGTGACGCGTTGCGCGACTGGCTAAAAAATACACTTTAGACCTCATGGCGAGCCTGACGAACCATGAGCATGCGAGTGTAGCCTCGTTCTTCGACACGCTCAGGAAGAAGCCGCTTTATCGAACGGTATCAAGACGAAAGGAATTCAACACATGCGCATCCACAATCTGTACGAAGACGAGAACGGCGAATCGCATTTCCGCGATATTGAGATCGAATGGGCCGAAGAACGCAACTTTTCCAAATACTCGGCCCGCATGCCCGCCAACGGCATTATCTTCCGCGAGACCTCAGGCGATTACGACCTCGATTGGCATCCGGCCCCGCGACGCCAATACATCGTCAACCTAGACGCCGGTGTGCAGATCACTGCCGGCGACGGCGAGGTCCGCCAAATCAAAGCCGGCGAGATCATCCTCGTCGAGGATATCTCGGGGAAAGGCCACCTCTCGAAATCGGTCGGCGGCAAACTCCGCCACTCACTCTTCATTCCAATTGAGTAGGAAGCCTCGCGAAAGCGGGAACTACCCCTCGTCTCTTTGGGGCTTAAATGCGTCTTATGAAGCGGTCACGCTGCGGCGTATAGGCGTTCCTCCGCAAAATCATCACAAGTAAGGAATATAATCGTGGCAGATAAAATCAGGGTCGGCATTGTCGGAGCAACGGTGACACCCGGCGGCAGTGGCTGGGGGGCGAACGCCCATGTGCCGGCATTGCAAGCGCTGCCGAACTACGAACTCAAGGCCGTGTGTACCGCGCATGAGGAGACCGCGCGCGCCTCCGCCGAGAAGTTCGGCGCGGAACTGGCTTTTCACGACTTGGGTGAGATGGTGGCGCATCCCGATGTGGACCTGATCGCCGTCGTGGTCCGCGTGCCCTTGCACAAACAACTGGTCACCGCTGCGATCGACGCAAAGAAGCACGTGTGCTGCGAATGGCCGCTCGGCGCCCATCTGGCAGACGCAACGGAGATGGCCGATAGCGCCAAGGCGGCCGGGGTATCGAGCTTGGTCGGCCTGCAGGCGCAGAGCGACCCGACCGTGATGCATGCCCGCGATCTGGTCGCCAATGGCGAGATCGGTGACATTGTCACCGTAAACTTGAGCGTGATGGTCAATGCGATCACCGAGCGGGGTGACGGTCGCATCTGGCAAGGCCGCCGCGAGAACGGCGCCAACCCGATGACGATTCCGGGCGGGCACTCCATCGATGCGCTCTGTTACATCGTGGGTGAATTCGCCGAGGTCAGCGCCCGTGTGACGACGCGCATCGACATGTGGAAGCATGCGGTCACCGGGGATGATTTTCCCGTGGACGCGCCGGATACCGTCACGGCTACCGGGTTGCTGAAAAACGGTGCGGAAGTCGCCTACCAAGTGGCCAGCGTGCCGCACAATGCCAGCGGCACGCGTATGGAGATTTATGGCCGCAAGGGAACCATCGTGCTGATCTCCAAATCCGTCAATATTGGGCCGAGCCAGCTCCACATGGCCATCGGTAATGATGCCATGGCGGAGATCACCCCGCCGGACAGCTACCGCCTCATACCGGCGGATATGGCCGCCGGTCCTGGGCGAAACGTCGGGCAGGCCTACGCCCGCTTTGCCAAAGCACTCGAAGCAGGGGCGGCAGGTTCACCCAATTTCAACGACGCGGTCATGCGCCACGCGCTGATCGATGCGATGGAACGCTCTCACGTCGAAGGTAAGATGATTAAACTAGGTTAAAGAGCCCTCCCTCTCCCATCTGCGGGAGAGGATTGAGGTCAGGGACTGGAGATTTCCTCAGGCAGCCGCCTGCTGTTCCGCCGTCGGGCCTTCACCGCGCAAGGTGGTACGGCGCATGTCGCGACGTTCTTGCGAGGGGAACGGTCGTGCACGATGCATCGTGCGCCGATTGTCCCAGATGACGAGATCGTGCTGTCGCCATTCGTGGCTGTGGACGAACTCGCGCTGGGTTGCCAGCTCTGTCAAATCGCGCAACAAGGAGAGCGCCTCCGGACGTGGCCAGCCGAGGATGTCGCCCGCGTGCGACGAAAGGTAGACCGACTTCCTGCCCGTCGAGGGATGGGTGCGCACGAGCCTTTGGCGCACTGGTTGGAAGCGGCTCTGCTCCTCCTCGCTAAAGTCGGTAAAACCGAGGAGACGGCGCGAATACATCTGTGAATGTTCGCACACCAGATCCTCGATTTGCTCTTTCGTCTCTCCGTCGAACGCCTCATATGCCGTCCGCATGTCGGAGAACTCCGTGTTCCCGCCTTTGGACGGAATGCTGCGCGCATGCAGGATCGAGTATTTCGCCGGCACGACTTTGAATGAGCTGTCGGAATGCCAGAGGCGATTGCCGATGGCGAACAGACGACGACGGTCATCATAAGCAAAGGGCTTGTTGTCTTTATCTAAGTTCGAGACGTCGGCGAAAGTCGGGGGCAGGCGATATTCGTCCTTACCCCGCAAACTGGAACCGACGGCTTCTTCGAGGTCGCCGAGCTTACGGCTGAACGCGAGCTGCTGTTCGTCGCTTAAATCCTGGCCATGAAAGACAAGTACCGCGTGTTCGTCCATGCCTTCGTGAATGGCAGCGGCATCCTCAATTGAGAGGGGCTTTGTCAAATCAATGCCCGACACCTCGCCCGCGAAACAGGGACCAATTTGCCGAATACTCAATGTCATCGTGCTTTCCTCTCCGCTCTAAGCGTACTTACCCGTCAATTGCGGCGTATGCGCGCCTTCCAATCCCTTCTCCGCGTGCTGGAGACGCGTATCGCGGCCCCACGCCCGTTTCAAATCATCCCGAATATTGAAGTGCAACCTTCCCATCCCTTCAACTTCCAGCTCGATCCTATCGCCGTCTAGAAACGCGTTGAGGCCACGGTGATTGGTCCCCGTCGCCACCAAGTCGCCCGGCGACAACGTGTGGATGGAACTCAGCCATTCTATACAGCGCGGAATTTTGTGGGCCATGTCGTCGGTGTTGAAATCCTGCATTAAAGTCCCGTTGTTCCAAAGCCGCACCCGGAGCGACTGCGGATCGTCAATCTCATCCGCTGTTACGATGTAAGGACCGATTGGCGCAAACGTATTGTGGGATTTCACTTGGAAGAAAGTATTGCCCGGCGGTGGCAAATTGCGGGCCGAGCCGTCGATGAAGTTCACATATCCGAAGATATGATCCATCGCATTCTCGGCCGAGACATTGGTTGCCGTCTTGCCGATCACCGCACCAAGTTCCGCCTCCCCCTCGAACACAGTCGCTGGGACATCCGGTAACACCATCGTATCGCCGCAGCCGATGATGGCCTCGGGCGCTTTGTGAAAGGCGTTGATCGGAGCGGGCGCGTCGCGCGTGCCGTCCTCCATATAATTGACCGCCATGCAGTCGATCTTGCCCGGTTTCGGCAAAGGTGGGCGAATACGGACTCTGTCGACCGCAATACCGGCACCATCGGCGGCAGTGGTCTCAAGTCTGACCCGATAATTGTCAAAATCGGCGATAAGATTGCTGATCAAATCGTGAGGACCCGTGTTTGGGACGTCCTGCACGACAACTGAGACATCGACCACATCAGTGCCGCGCAAAATTCCCAGTTTGAAATCATCGAAATACAGAATTTTCACTTCATTCTGCCTCAACCGCAGTACCATTTTTCTTTCGCGCGAACCGCAAGGCGCTTTCCCAGACGGCTTCCGTCGCGATCTCCCGCGTCCACGGCCGCATCACGGAGGAGGCTTGCGCATCCCTTAAGAAGCGTTCTAACGGATATTGCTTCAACAATGCCCGGCCACCACACACGCGAATGGCCTCCTGAGCCACCTCAACGCAGGTTCGTTGCATCATCACATGGGCGGCACGCGCACGCTGGCGAATTTCGTGGTTGGGCTCCAGCTTCGCTTCCGAAACAGAACGGTAATAAAGCGCCTTAGCCGCCTCGACCTTGAACAACATATCAGCAATGCCGTTGCCCATCACTGGTCCGACGGCTTCCTTGGGTGCCGCACCCTCAATGCCACCTGTCAGATAATCTAACGTAAATTCATAGGCGCGCTGCATCACACCCATAAAGGTAGCGGAGAATAGTAATGGGCCGTGCGCCGACGTCAGATAGAGACCACCGAACACACCTGGCGGCAAAACTTCATCATCGTCCGGAATGAAGACATCTTTCAAAACCATATTACGGCTGACGGTCCCACGCATACCGATCGGATCCCAATCGCCGGAAAAAGCGACACCCGGGGCCTGGCGCGGCACTTTCAAATACAGCGTCCGCTCTATCCATGGCGCATCGCCGATCAGAATTGCCGGAGTTGCAAAATATGTTGCGGAATCCGAGAGCGAAACGAAGAACTTCCGTCCATTCACCTTATAGCCGCCGTCGACTTTCTCTGCTGTTGTGCCGAAACGCCGACCACCAACTTTGAAGACCGTATCGGTTTGGCCTTCCTCAACCGGCTCGCTATGGGGTTGCCCATAATAGGCTCCCACTTCGACCACTTCGCGAAAATTCCGGGCCCGCAACACCTCATGTCGGGCGCGCTTTTCGTCGCTCATCTCATGCGCGTCCGCCATTTCACCGATCATCAACATCGTCAGGCAATGCATGTTGTAGGTAAGCGCTGTCGAGGCGTTGCCCTTGGCTATCTCTTCCACGACGAGGCAATACGTCTCCAGATCAGCCCCGAGCCCGCCGTACTTCTTTGGCACACAAAGTCCGAGTAGGCCGGCGTCCCGCAGATCCGCGTAATCCTCAAATGGAAACTTGGCGTCTCGATCAATTTCCGCCGCACGCGGCTCGAATTTTCCCATCGCAAGTGTTCGTGCGATATCGATCAATTCCTGTTGCCGGGCATTCGGCCGCATATCCATGTGGAGCGCTTCCTATTCAGCTGCGTGCTTTTGGCTCATTGCATCCCAATCGTAAAGGCGCGGTGCTTTTGTCATGAAACGCCGAACGGCTTCGCCATGAAATTCCGTGCCGCGACACGCCAACTGCGCAGCGCATTCGGCATCGATCATCTCCGCCTGACTGCTTTGCAATGACATGTCGATCAAACGCTTGGCCTCGGCCATCGCCGTTGACGAGCCGTGCGATAATTGCGCCGCAATCCGTTTTGCCGCCGGTAGGAGCGCCTCCGCTTCGTATACTTCTTGCACGATGCCCATAGATACTGCCTCGTCGACACCAAAGGATCGCGCCGTAAAGGTCAGCTCTTTGGTCCGCTGAGGGCCAATCAAGCGCGGCAATACATACGCCGCTGTCATATCGGGAATAAGGCCAATCCGTCCGAATACAAGGCTGAAACGTGCCCTCGGCGTCGCCATGACGATATCCGCTGTTACCGCAAGGCTGAACCCACCGCCAAACGCATTTCCGTCGACAGCGGAGATCACCGGTTTAGGCAAGTTCACCAGCTTATAGAGATAATCGAGAATGCTGCGCAGCTTGTTATCACGATTTTCTGGCGATGGTTTCTTCTCACCCCCCATGCGCGATACGTCGGCACCAGAACAGAAATTCCCACCCGCACCCGCTAGTATGAGAACCTGGATATCGTCATCCTCACTGACTCGCGCGACCATGTCGGGCAAATCATGCTCGAACATATTCTGACTAATCGCATTCATCTTCTCGGGCCGGTTCAGCGTGAAGACGGCTACCCCGTCTTCCACTTCAAGCGTGGTCTCGCTCATCTTCCTTCTCCTTATTCAAACTCGCGTTCGTCCCACCAAGGGAAATAATCGGGCATATCTTTGCTGACCTTCATGGGGAAGTTCGGCGGCCGTTTCTCCAAGAACGACACCACGCCTTCCTGACAATCTGGAAGTTTACCGAGTGTTCGCACACCACGTGAGTCGATCTTATGCGCTTCCATCGGGTGATCCGCACCTGCCATACGCCACAGCATTTGACGGCAAAGGGCAACCGAGATCGACGAGGTGTTTGACGCAAATTCCTTTGCGAGCGTCCGAGCAGCCGGTAGCAATTCATCCGGCGGCAGGATCTTTTTCACCAATCCGCCCGCCAATGCTTCCTCCGCATCGAAGACACGTCCGGAAATCACCCATTCAAGAGCTTGGCTCATCCCAACGACTTTCGGAAGAAACCAACTGCTACAGGCTTCCAGCACAATCCCACGCTTGGTGAAGACGAAACCCATCCGCGCTTCTGTCGAAGCGAGGCGTACGTCCATCGGTAATGTCATCGTCGCGCCGATACCGACGGCCGGGCCATTGATCGCGCCGACCACCGGTTTCTTGCACTCATAAAGCCGCAAGGTGAACCGCCCGCCGCCATCGCGCCAATTATCCGGGTCTTCGCCCGAATATCGACTGGAGACGTCAAAACTGTCCGCTCCCGCAGAAAGGTCGGCCCCCGCGCAATATCCCCGTCCCGCGCCGGTCAGGATAATCGCACGTACGTCATCGTCTTCGTCGGCCCGGTCGATGGCATCGATCAACTCTTCCAACATTTGCCGATTAAAGGCGTTTAGCCTTTCGGGACGATTGAGCGTGATCGTCAAGATATTATCCTCGACGCCATAGAGAATTGTCTCGTAAGTCATAAATTGCTCCTAAGCCGTGACCCCACCATCGACGGGCAAGACCGCGCCGGTGATAAAGGATGCCTCGTCCGACAGCAGGAACAATGCCGCATTGGCGACCTCTTCAGGACGTCCGGGACGGCCCATGCGGGTCATGCCGCCACGTTTCTTGACCAATTCTTCCTTGTCCATGCCCATCGTCGATTGTTGATCGGGCCGGGCCACGAATTCGCGCAGCATCGGTGTATCGGTAGGTCCAGGACAGACGACGTTGCTGCGGATATTGTCGGCAGCTAACCGCCCCGCCAGTGCCCGTGCGAAGCCGACAACACCGAACTTTGCCATCGAATAGACCGGACTAAACATTGAACCTTGGATGCCCGACGTCGAGGCCGTGAACAAGAACGCACCCCCGCCGCGCGTCTTCATCTCCGGAATGGCGGCTTCCGTCGTTACCAGGATCGTGCGTAGATTCAGGTTCATGGCGAGCTCGAAATCTTTCATCTCGATCCCCTCGATCGAGGCCGGCCCTGGATGGCCCACATGGTTCCATACGAAATCAAGACCGCCCAAGGCATTCGCCGTCTCGCGCACGATGCGCTTCGAATCCTCATCCTTCGTGAGGTCAGCGACGATACCGACGGCTTTGCCGCCTGCATCCTCGATCTCCGCGACCACAGCCGCAACCGCCGCTTCGTCGATATCGACAACACCGACTGCCGCACCTTCTTTCGCGAATCGGACAGCGCCTGCGCGCCCCATACCGGAGCCCGCCGCGGTCACCATGCCTAATTTACCGTCGAGCCGCATAGTTATCTCCCTGCTTGAGGTATTCGAATTCCTATCTTCGAAGGAATTTGGCACGATTTCCGGCCAAGGCGATACGCAAAGCGGCTGAAAGTTCACGACATCGCGTAGAGCCCCTTGAGGACGAAAACAACCCCAATAACGACACAAATACCGGCAAAGGTGACGAGCCGATAGCCGAGCTGGATCATAAAAATAGCGCGTTCCATATGGCGGCGCACCCGCGTCGATGGCGGGAAGTCCGGATCGTCAAAGGTGACACGATCGTCCAACTCGACCGCACGCGCCTCAAACCATTGGGCACCTTGAAACAGGGCGTAAATCACCGCTAAGGCGATAACCCCAAAGGAAATCACCGTGGCGCTGGATTCCAATGTCTCCTGCGCGGCGCTCCCTTCATCGACTCGTCCAAGTAAATACCAGCACACCACGACTCCGACCGCGCTGGCGATCAAAAAATAGCGCACGTATTTACCGGCCATCGACATAACGACGGAATTGCTTTCCGTCAGCTGCCCTGGCGGGATCGTTCCCGCTTGTTTGCGAATTTCTTCGCGACGTCGGTTAAATATCCGTAGTTCCATGGTCTTTTCAGTCCCCCTGTGTCACTGATCATAGAGTATCTCACGTCACCCTTAAAGGATGGAGGAATTATGCCATTTTGAGCCGTTGAAAAACCCCCACGTCTGTTATATCCAGAACTAATTCTGCGCAGCTGTAGACCGAGGACGGAATCCGACATGAAAATCACCCAACGCGTAAAGAAAATTCTGGCTAACTACGAGAGCGATAACCCGGGAACGAAGGGCAACATCGCTCGCATTCTCATGACCGGAAAATTGGCCGGAACAGGCAAGATGGTGATTCTACCGGTGGACCAGGGCTTCGAACATGGCCCAGCCCGCAGTTTCGCAAAAAACCCCGCCGGTTACGACCCGCATTATCACTACCAGCTCGCGATTGACGCGGGGCTTAATGCTTTCGCCGCACCGCTCGGCATCTTGGAAGCGGGCGCCGATAGTTACGCGGGGGCCATTCCGACAATCCTCAAATTGAATAGTTCAAACAGCCACTCGACGAATATGGACCAAACCGTCCACGCCAGCGTCGGCGATGCGCTACGACTCGGATGTTCGGCGATCGGTTTTACCATCTATCCGGGTTCAGAAGACCAATTCGAGATGATGGAAGAGTTCCGCGAGCTGGCCGAAGAAGCCAAATCCGTCGGCCTGGCGGTCGTGCTTTGGTCCTATCCGCGCGGCGGCAACCTTTCCAAAGCCGGCGAGACGGCGATCGACGTTTGTGCCTATGCGGCACATCTCGCGGCTGAACTCGGCGCACATATCATTAAAGTGAAACCGCCGACGGACCACATCGAGCAAGATGACGCCCGCAAGGTCTATGAATCCGAGAACATCGACATCTCGACCCTGTCGAATCGGATCGAACATGTCATGCAATCTTCCTTCGCAGGTCGCCGCCTCGTCGTTTTCTCGGGTGGCGGAGCGCGGGGCACGGACGGATTGCTTGAAGAAATCCGACAGATCCGAGACGGCGGCGGCAGCGGTGCCATTATCGGGCGGAATTCGTTCCAGCGCCCGAAGGAGGAAGCCCTGCAATTGCTGGATACCATCATCAAGATTTATCAAGGTAAGGCGTGATCAAGAGGCCGATTTAGGACCATGGCCGACGATCAATTTACGGCACTGTATCTCATCACGCCGCCGCATCTCGAAGACCCACAGGCATTCGCAGAGGAATTGAAAGCCGCCTTGGATGCAGGCGGTGCCGACTGTGTGCAGCTTCGCCTGAAGGACGTGGACGACAATACGATTCGGCGAATCACTGATATCTTGCGCCCAGTCACCCAGGAACGCGATGTCGCATTCGTCATGAACGACCGCCCGGACCTCGTGCGGGAGACCGGCTGCGACGGTGTCCATGTGGGCCAAAACGACGCGAGCTACTCGGATGCGCGGGCGCTCCTTGGGCCCGATGCGATTGTTGGCGTGACGTGTAAGGATTCCCGTCATCTCGCGATAGACGCAGCGGAAGCAGGCGCCGACTACGTCGCTTTTGGTGCTTTTTTCGGATCGACGACAAAGACGACCACGGTAAAAGCAAACCCGGGCATTCTCGATTGGTGGAGTGAGACCACTTCAGTTCCTTGCGTCGCCATCGGCGGCATCACCCCAGCTAACTGCAGCCCGCTGGTCTCAGCGGGTGCCGATTTTCTTGCCATCATCTCCGCCATTTGGGAGCATCCGGACGGACCAGCGGCGGCAATGGCCGAATTTCGGTTCGCCATCAGGACGGCGCTCGACTAAGCCCCCCCATTGCGCGCCCACACACCTGGGTCTATAAACCGCGCCGATAGATCATTCAACACAACAGCGGCGACGGAACGATGAAGATCAACGGCAACGCGGTTCGACCGGGCAATATTATCGAGCATCAAGGCAGACTTTGGCGCGCCACGAAAATCCAGCACACGCAGCCGGGCAAGGGCGGGGCTTACCTGCAGGTCGAATTGAAAGATATTCGCGATGGTACCAAGCTCAATGAGCGCTTCCGATCGTCCGAAACCGTGGAACGTGTCCGTCTTGACCAACTGGATTTTCAATTCCTCTTCACCGACGGCGACGATTACACCTTCATGAATAACAATACCTACGATCAGGTCACCGTCCATATAGACTTTATCGGGGAGGATGCCGCCAAGTTCCTCCAAGAAGGCATGACGGTGGAGATGGAGTTCTATGAGGAGTCACCAATCGCCGTCTCGCTACCGGAGAAAGTAGCCCTTGAGATCATCGAGGCCGATGCCGTGGTGAAGGGACAAACCGCTTCTTCATCATATAAACCGGCGACGTTAGAGAACGGCGTAAAAACGTTGGTGCCGCCGCATATCGAGTCAGGTACCCGCGTCGTCGTCAATACCGCCGACGGCTCATACGTCGAACGAGCCAAAGGTTAACCACTCCGCGCATTTGCGCCGAAAGTAACAAAATGCCGAGACGCTCTGCCGATATTAATGTTATGGTGCGCGCCGCCGAGCGCGCCGGGCGGGCGTTGATACGCGACTTCGGCGAGGTAGACAATCTTCAGGTCAGTAAGAAGGGCCCTGGTGACTTCGTGTCCACCGCCGACCTCAAGGCCGAAGAGACGGTAAAATACGAGCTAAAGAAGGCCCGCCCCACCTTCGGTTTCCTAATGGAAGAGAGTGGGACCAAAGCCGGTTCCGACAAATCCCACGTATGGATCGTCGACCCATTGGACGGCACCACGAATTTCCTACACGGCTTGCCGCATTTTTGCGTCTCCATTGGTTTAGCGCGCGACAATGAGGTGATTGCCGGCGTCATTTTTGACCCGATCAAAGACGAGGTTTTCTGGGCGGAACGCGGCATCGGCGCGTTTGTGAACAGCCGTCGCTTGCGGGTCTCCGGACGCAATCGAATGGATGAAGCGATCCTGGCGACAGGCGTACCCTTCAAGCTGCACGATGATGAGACAGTGGATCTGTTTATCGAGCAATTGCGCCCGATTATGAAACAAACCGCCGGTGTGCGCCGCTACGGTGCGGCAGCACTCGATCTCGCATACGTGGCAGCGGGCCGCTACGACGGGTATTGGGAGAACGGTCTCAACCCTTGGGACGTCGCTGCGGGTATTCTAATAGTTCGGGAAGCCGGCGGCTTCGTCACGGACCTCAGCGGCCAACGGTATGAACTTGGTGCGAAGAACATCCTCGCCACCAACGACGGACTACATATCAAGCTATCTGAGTTGCTTATCCATAAGCCCGGTTAGGTGGAACGGCGATACCCGAGTTTTTGTTGTCGCTGCTGACGCCCTAAGATATCTTCTCCTGACGGATAGGTTGATCCCAGAACCGTCAATTTTTAAGGCGACGATGAAAAATATATTTCCGTGCGATATCCGCCACATTCCGCTTGCGCTCGGCTTGAGCTTTCTAACTTGTGCTGGCGCAGTGTTCGTTTCAAGTGGACAAGCGACGGCACAGACGACCGTGTATACGGATCAATACGGCAATCCAACGGTCAGCGTTGACCTTGGAGTGCTTGACTCGCTCGGCCCTGAACAAAACCTGCCAGATTTGCATCGAAAAACCGCGCCCCTGCCGTCGCGACCGGTCATGGCGCGACGACCGGCACCGACGATGGGTGTTAGACGCGGCGGATTATTGGCGCCACCACCGCGCGGCATGCCGCGATCGAAACTAAATATTTCCCCTACCACGCTACGCGCGCGCGCGTCGACCCGCAAAGTCGATCCGCCGCCGCCCGCGAACCTTACCTCGGCGCCTAAGCCACGACCGCGTGCCGCCCCCCAGGTAAGACCGTCCCTGGCACCGCCCCTACGACCGAAAATCGCGGCCCGTACGTCGCCGCTGCCCGCACCATTAGCGGCGCCAAAGGCACCTCAGTCGCGCCTCTCGGTTCCGCGAGTCCCTTTAGCGCCGCCACCCATAGCCGCACCAGCAAGAGCAGCACCTGCGCCTGTAGCACCTGTCTCTCGCGCTGTCGTCGCACCACCGCTACGGCCGCGTTTAGCGGCACCGCCGAAGACAGCGCTAGCCGCCCCCACCGCGCAACCACCGAAATCCATTGCGGCACCTGCTCCTTTGCAAGCACCGCCGCCAATACGGGCACCGGCCCCATCGGTTGCCGCCCCTAACACGCCGCCGACGGCCGCCCTTGCAACACCGACCTCGCAGGGCCTGCAACCCGCAGTTTTGGTTGGAAACATTTCCATACGCCCCGATGGCAATCTCTACAGTATTCCGTTCAGTCCAGGCTCTACCAAATTGCCGGGAAGCGCGACACCTGCCTTGAGCAAATTGGCAGGGCGCATGAATTCGGATGAAAATATCCGAATTCAATTGATGGGCTTCGCCGCTAGTGGCGCCGGTTCCGCCAGTCAGGCACGGCGCAGTTCGCTGTTCCGGGCACTCGCAATACGTACGTATTTGATGAAGGAAGGCGTGCGCAGCACGCGGATGGACGTCCGTGCCCTCGGCCAAACCAGCGCTCAGGGAGCGACGCCGGACCGGGTTGATATCCTTGTCCAGAGACAATAGTAGACTCTTCAGCAGGGAGTGCACTGACAAGATGACTAGGCCGCGAAGTTACCTCGTCCGTATGGTGCTCTTTCTCGGTGCCGTCCTCGGCGCCGTTTTCCTGCTCTTTTCTCCTCTCAGAGACGCTTTCTTTGCGAATGTTGTCCTCAACGGGGTGATCCTCAGTGTGTTGTTAATCGGCATTTTCCACATGTTTCGCCTCGTCTTTATGTTGCGTCCCGAAGTTGCCTGGATCGAATCATTCCGTCGGGACGGGCTCGCGGTTTCAAGCGGGCGGGAACCGCGGCTTCTAGCGCCAATGGCGACAATGCTAGGCGAACGCAGTGGTGATCGTTTCAGCCTTTCCACTATGGCGTTGCGCTCGTTGCTGGATGGAATTGCCACCCGCCTTGATGAAGGACGGGAGACAGCGCGCTATTTCATCGGATTGCTTGTGTTTCTCGGCCTGTTGGGAACCTTCTGGGGCTTGCTCGAAACCGTCCGCTCCATTGGCGACGTCATCTCTGGCCTCGCCGTTCAAGGCGACGCGGTTCAAGAAGTCTTCGAGCGCTTAAAGTCAGGATTACAGGCGCCGCTCGCCGGTATGGGAACGGCGTTCAGCTCTTCTCTATTCGGCTTGGCGGGATCGCTCGTCTTGGGTTTCCTAGCGCTGCAAGCAGGACAGGCGCAAAACCGATTTTATAACGACCTTGAAGAATGGCTTTCCGGTCAAACCCGTCTCGGGGGTGGGGGGGCGGTCGGCGACGGTGAACAGACGGTCCCTGCCTATATTCAAGCGCTACTCGAGCAAACAGCTGATAATCTTGAAAATTTACAGAGAACCTTAGCGCGCGGCGAAGACAGCCGGATCGATGCGAACCGGCGAATTGTACAGCTTACGGATAATCTGGGATCACTCTCTGAATCCATGCGAACACAACAGGAATTGCTGCTGAAGTTTGCGCAAAGCCAATCAGAGTTAAAGCCCATTCTCTCGGCCTTGGCTGAGGGACAAACAAACCAAAGGAACAATCAAGCCGCCGCATCGCTGCGCAATATAGACGGTCATCTTGCACGCCTACTCGCCGATCAAACTTCCGGCCGGGAAACCGCTGTGCAAGAGGTCCGCAGCGAAATTCGCCTCCTCGCCCGAACGATTGCCGCCCTCGCCGAAGGCGAGGAGCCGCGATAGCGCAGATATTATGGCACTCTCACGGCGGGGTTCGAACAACGCGCTCGATATTTGGCCGGGATTTGTGGATGCGCTCGCGACGCTTTTAATGGTCATCATTTTCCTGTTGATGATTTTCGTCGTCGCGCAGTTTTTTTTGAATGATGCCATCGTCGGCCGCGATCAAGCGCTCGAACGTTTGAATCAGCAGGTCGAAGAGCTGGCCGACCTACTGGCTCTGGAAAGACGAGCTGGTGAGGAATTACGCAACGATGTGACGCAGCTTTCATCCGAACTGCAAAGTTCACTTGCTGCCCAGGACGGTTTGGAAACGGATATCTCTGATCTTCGCAACCGCTACGCGGGTCTCTCGACGGAACTGCAGGAGGCGAGTGACAAACTTTCGGAAGCCGATGAAGAACGCCGCCGCTTGGGGGCCGAACTCGCACAATTGCACCAAGATATAGACGCCATGAAGGCGCTCCGCGACGAATTGGCCAAAGACTTGGCCACTGCCCGGACTAAGCTGGGCGAGCAATCCGAGAAGGCGGCCGTCGAATTATCGGAAGAACGGAAAATTTCCGAGGCCGCGAAAGCTCAAGTAGCGCTTTTGAATCGCCAAATGGCCGCCTTCCGCGAACAGATCGCAAAACTGAATGCCGCTCTCGGTGCCTCCGAAGTGCAATCAAAGGCCATGAACGTGCAAATCGTTGATTTGGGGAAACGCTTGAATGCTGCGTTGGCCAGTAAGGTTCAGGAGTTGGCGCGATATCGCTCTGAGTTCTTTGGGCGGCTACGCAAGGTATTGGGCAATCGCCGCGACATTCACATTGTTGGCGACCGCTTCGTCTTCCAATCGGAGGTTTTGTTCGCTTCCGGTTCGGCACAAATGGGTGACGGCGGTAAACTGCAATTGGCGCAATTGGCGAAAACGCTGATCAATATTGCTAAGAAAATTCCGAAAGACGTCGAATGGGTTTTACGTGTCGACGGCCATACTGATCGCATTCCAATCAAGACAAAAGCCTTTCCATCGAATTGGGAACTTTCAACGGCCCGGGCGGTTTCCGTTGTGAAATTTCTGATTTCCTCAGGTATTCCGGCAAATAACTTAGCGGCAGCCGGATTCGGGGAATTTCAGCCCTTAGATGCCCGCAACGACGAGATCGCCTTCCGGCGAAATCGGCGGATCGAACTCAAGCTGGATCAACGCTGAGATCAAACTGCCGCTCCGCCAGCTTCGTATAGAGACCACCTTCAGCAATCAGGCGATCATGCATCCCTTCGGCGACAATCCGTCCGCCATCAATGACAACGATTCGATCGGCTTGCCGGATCGTCGAGAGGCGATGTGCGATGACGATGCTGGTCCGCGACGCCAAAATCCGTTCCAGCGCTTGCTGGACCAAGTGTTCCGATTCCGAATCGAGAGCGCTCGTCGCCTCATCCAGCAATAGCACCGCCGGGTCGCGGAGAATCGCGCGCGCTATGGCGATCCTTTGACGTTGCCCGCCCGATAACCGCACACCCTTCTCACCGAGGAAAGTATCGAACCCATCCAACAATCGCTCGAGGAACTCCGTCGCCGCCGCCGCATCGGCAGCCGCTCGCACTTCATCATCGTTTGCATCCGGCCGGCCGTATCGGATATTTTCCATCGCATTCGCCGAAAAAATGGTCGGTTCCTGCGATACCAATCCAATACACCGGCGCACATCCACCGGATCCGCTCCGCGAATATCTACATCGTCAAGACAAATGCTCCCAATATCAGGGTCATAATACCGCAACAGCAATTGAAAGACCGTGGTCTTTCCCGCGCCGGACGGACCGACCAGCGCGACACGTTCACCAGGCGCCACCGCGAGATTGAAGTTCGATAACGCGGCGATCTCTTTTTGCGCCGGGTAATGGAATGTCAGATCGGTGAAACGGACGGCACCCTCGGTCGGCGACGGCAGCGAAACCGGTGCCGATGGTGGCGCGATCATCGGCTCGGTTGCCAGCAATTCGAAGAGACGTTCCGCCGCTCCCGCCGCCCGTTGCAAGTCCGCCACAACTTCCGAGAAGGCACCAACCGAGCCCGCAACCAATATCGAATAAAATACAAAGGCCGATAGCTCGCCCGGCGACATTTCCCCAGCGATGACCGCTCGGCCACCAAGCCACAAGATCAAGCCGACGGCGCTGAAGACAAGCATGATCACCAGAGCGGTCAATATGGCTCGGGCCCGAATGCGTGAAATCGACACATCAAGCGCATGTTCCACTGTCTCCGCAAACCGCCATCGGTCTACTTCTTCATGGGTAAACGCCTGAACTGTTCGAATGGCGCTCAGGGTTTCCTCGGCATAGCCGCTCACCGCGGCGACTTCATCCTGCGCAGCGCGGCTGCGGCGGCGCACGATCCGCCCGATCAAGACAATTGGTGCCACTACGAGCGGCACGAACAAGAACACTATCCCGGTCAACTTCAGGCTCGTCACGGCCAACAACATCGCTCCGCCAAGGAACAATAATATGTTGCGCAGCGCCACCGAGATCGATGATCCAATGACCACCTGCAGCAAAGTCGTATCCGTCGTCAAACGAGAGAGAACTTCTCCTGTACGCGTGATCTCGAAAAACCCAGGGCTCAGCTTCAAGACATGATCGAATACCGCCTGGCGGATGTCGGCGACCACACGCTCACCGATCCACGAGACGATATAGAACCTCGCATAGGTCGCCATCGCGAGCACCACCACCACGCCAAGGAGGACGCTGAGCGCCAAGTCGAGAACCCTACCACCACCATCGCCGAATCCACGGTCAACCATGAACCGCAGGCCCTGGCCCAAGGCGAGCACCGTACTCGCCGCGACGATAAGGGCGATACCTGCGCCAAGGACCGCCGCCAAATAGGGACGTAAATACGGCCAGATCGCGGTCAGAACTTTTATATTCCCGCCGTTTTCACGATCCTGATCGACTGATCGATCCATATATGTACGATGGCGCATAAGCTATTCCGTGATCTCGCTCCGCTGAATGCGGAACGGTCTTATCAACAATTCGAACGGACTGCACTATGTTGGTGTAGCCCAACAAAACAAGGAGGGAGTCATGACCATCAATCGTTACAAAGGAAGTGCCGCCGGGCGGAACCGCTGCGTCGAGCATGGCGGTGTCGTCTATACCGTCGCGACGGCACCGGGCGCCGACATTCAGGAACAAACGCGTAACTCCCTCGCCCATCTCGACGAGAGTCTCGAGATGGCGGGATCAAATAAGACCCGCGTCCTGCAGGCACAAATCTTTCTCAGCGATATGAGCTTGAAGTCCGGCATGGATGAGGTGTGGAACGATTGGATGGGGGATGATTGGCAGAATTGGCCGCAGCGCGCCTGCGTCGGCGCACCCTTGGCAGGAGATACACTTGTCGAAATTATCTTGACTGCGGTGAAGGCCTAAGCACGCAGGACCTGTCCGGATCGGGTTTCCATTGGCGCGTCTTCGGTGAAAGCAAGACCGCCATTGACAAAGACATGCCGCATCCCGCCGGCGGTTTGATTGGGCTCCCATTGCGTTGCCCACTCGCCAAATATAGTGAGGTCAAATATGGCGATATCCGCCCGCATACCCGGCCGCAACCGGCCCCGAGTTCCTAATTTCAGGATCTCCGCCGGCTGCCCGGTTAGCTCGTCGATAGCTGCTTGTGGCATCAGGAAACCCGCTTCGCGCACGCTGAAGCGATAGAACCATGCGGCCCAGCTATACGCACGATGAAAGGCCGATCCTGATAACGGCCCTTCCGGGCATGGCGCGGTCGCATCCGAACTTGGCACGCAGAGCGGAGGCCCGAACGCCAAGATTTGATCGTTCGTATCGTAGACCGGGCGCACGATTATCAACGGCACCATCACTTCCGCCGATTGGCACAGCAGGGACAATGCCGCATCGACCGGCGCCAAGCCGAAGCGCTGTCCGATCGTCACAAAGTCGAGACAGGCTAATTCCGGCGCGATTT
>CAJWTF010000068.1 GCA_913046825.1 uncultured Rickettsiales bacterium
TGTCATCGATCGTCGGGACCCGGCCCATAGGGTTCTTTGCCAGATAGTCCGGCTGATCGTTACCCCCGAAAGCACCGCCGATATCAGTGCGGTCGAAACTCAGGCCGAGTTCGGTGGCACACCACAACACTTTGATGACATTTACTGAATTGTTCCGTCCCAAAATCTTCAGCATATCGTTATTATCCCTCGTCCTGAATTTCCGCCATTTTCTGACGCGACAGACCAACCGATTCGCCGGCAGCCATCAAGGCTTCCCATGTGTTCTCTTCAATATCAATTCCGTCCCCGATCATTGCCGCGCGCTTAATCCGCTCCGGCTCTCCGGCGACCAAAACAGGTTTGTCCGGATCGGCAGGCGGCGAGCCCTTGGCGTAGGCGATCATCGCATCGACTTCATGCTTCATATAGCTGTCTTCGACGAAGCGCGCTGGGTCCATGATGACCGCGAACATATTGTTGGTTGTCGTATCGGAGGTTTGATTCTCCGGCTGCAGAGTGCCGCCTCCGGTCAACATGCCACCGAAAAATTCACACACCATGGCAAGGCCATAGCCCTTATGCTCGCCCATCGGCAGCAAGGTACCCTGAGGATCCGCCCACATCACGTTCGGGTCTTGGGACGGTTTCCCGTCGGCATCCAAGACATAGCCTTCGCCGAGCGGTTCTTCCTTCATCATCGCGACCCTCGCCTTGCCCATGGCAATACGACTTGTGGCCATATCCAGGATAAAGGCCGGATTCTTGTCCGTGGCTGGAATGGCAAAGACGACCGGATTGGTCGACAGCCGCGAATCCGTTCCACCAAAGGGGGCTACGATGGAAGAGCGGCCGATGACATTGACGAAATGCATCGAGGCGAACCCCGCGTCGGCGCACATTTCCCCATAAGTCCCCACACGTCCGATATGGCAGGAATTACGTAATCCCAAAATCGCGAAACCGTCCTTTTGCGCCTTGGCGATCGCCAATTCAGTCGCTTGGCGCGCCACGGCTTGCCCGTAGCCCCTGTTACCATCGACGATCAACAACGGGCCACTATCAGTGACGACGGAAACCTTCGTATTGGGCCGCAACTCGTCCCGGTGCAAAGCCTCGTAGTAGCGCGGGATCATGCCAACCCCATGGCTCGGATGGCCCTTCAGATGGGCTTCCACCAAATGGTCGGTGACGATTTCGGCTTCGCCGGTCTCGCTGCCGCCGGATTCCAATATGGCGCGTGTTACCCGGCGCAGGGTTTCGTGATCGATCAACATCGCTTCTACTGTGTCCTCCAGAAAAGGCTCGTGGCGGTCTCCCGCCGAGCAGGGATAGGATAAAACTAGTGCGTTAGTGTGCCGCCGCCCAATCGTCGCCGACACCGGCATCGACAACCAGCGGTACTTTGAGCTCCAACGCCGGGAGGGCGGCCCCTTCCATCGCACCGCGAACGGCGGCAATGGTTTTCTCAACCTGATCTTCCGGCGCTTCGAACAGCAACTCATCGTGGACTTGCAATAACATGCGGGCGTCGACGCCCGCATCGGTAAGCGCCTTCGGCACTCGGATCATCGCACGTTTGATAATGTCGGCGGCCGAGCCTTGGATCGGCGCGTTGATCGCTTGGCGTTCCGCGTAGTTCTTCTGCATTGGATTTTTGGCGTTGATCGATTCCAAATGAATGCGCCGTCCGAACAATGTCTCGACTAAACCCGCCTTGCGGCATTGCTCGACCGCGCTATCCATATAGTCGCGGATACCGGGATAGCGTTCGAAATAGGCGTCGATATATTCCTTGGCGGCGCCCCGCGGAATACTCAACTGGCGCGCCAGACCAAAAGCGCTGATGCCGTAGATAATGCCAAAATTGATTGCCTTCGCCTGCCGGCGGACCAACGGGTCCATGCCTTCGATCGGCACATTGAAGACCTGGCTCGCGGTCATCGCGTGGATGTCCTGGCCGTCCCGGAAAGCTTCAACCAGGGCTTCGATCCCGGCCATATGAGCTAGGACCCGCAATTCGATTTGACTGTAGTCGAGGGAAATCAGCTTCCAGCCTTCACGCGGCACGAAGGCGCTTCTAATTTTTCGACCCTCTTCGGTTCGGGCCGGAATATTCTGCAAGTTCGGATCAGTCGACGACAAACGGCCGGTCTGTGCGCCGGTCATGGCGTAGGACGTGTGGATGCGCCCCGTCGCTGGATTAATTTGCTCCACCAGGGCGTCTGAATAGGTGCTTTTCAACTTCGCAGTCTGGCGCCACTCCATCACCCGCGCCGGTAGGTCGTGGCCGCTCGCCGCCAGATCTTCCAATACGCTGGCATCGGTGCCGAAACCGCCGCTTTTGTTTTTCTTGCCGCCCGGCAGGCTCATTTTCTCGAAGAGGATTTCGCCGAGCTGTTTTGGAGAGCCGATATTGAAGGCCTCCCCCGCCAGCTCGTGTACTTCCGCTTCGAGTCCCGCCAATCGCTGGGTGAAATCGCGCGAAAGACCCCGCAACTTCTCCAGATCGACTCGGATACCCTCTTTTTCCATCGCGGCGACGATGGGGACCAAGGGCCGCTCGATGGTCTCGTAGACCGTGGTCATCTTCTCCTGTACCAAACGTGGCTTCAGAGCTTGATGCAGGCGCAAGGTGATGTCGGCATCCTCCGCCGCGTAATCACAGGCGGCTTCCAGCGGCACATAGTCGAAGGTGATCTGCTTCTTGCCGGTCCCGACAACCTCCTTGAACTTCACAGTAGAGACACCGAGATGGGTTTCCGCCAACACGTCCATGCCGTGCCCGTGCCGCCCGCCGTCGACGACGAAAGACAACAGCATTGTATCGTCGATGGGCGTCACGTCGACATTGTAGCGCGACAAAACCAACGCATCGTATTTAATATTCTGCCCGATCTTGAGGACCGAAGGGTCGTCGAGCAACGGCGCCAAAATATCGAGAGCAAGCTGGCGTGAAATTTGTTCCGGCGCTTCTTCCGCCTCACCACCGCCATCGCCCAAGTCGAAGGCGCCTTGGCCGTTTGGCGCTTTATGGGCCACCGGAATATAGCACGCACGTCCCGCTTGGACGGAGAGCGAAATGCCGACCAATTCCGCCGACATCGCGTCGAGCGACGTCGTCTCGGTATCAACGGCGACCATGCCAACCGCCCGCGCCTTGTCGACCCAAGCATGAAGGCTCGCCTCGTCCCGCACCAATTCATAGACGACTTTGCTGGGTGCCATCGCTGGACCGGCCCCACCAGACACCGCACCGCCGCCGTTCTCAACAGCGGCGAGGGTCTTGCGTAACGCTTGATTGCGCTTCTCTGCCGGCAGAGCGTCGAACGCACTTGAAAAGTGCTCGTCGAATTCTGCCTGCCCTTCGTCGTCAAGCGCACTGCGCAATTCCGCCAAAATCGCGTCAAATCCTTGTGTTGCGAGCCATGGCACCAGTTTCGCCAATTCATGCTCCGGCACATCGAGGGCATCCACCGGCAAGTCGACCGGCACGTCATCCCGCAGCGTAACCAGTTCCAGGGAGACGCGCGCCAAATCCGCGAATTCGAGTAAATTTTCGCGCCGCTTGTTCTGTTTGATCTCGCCGGCTCGCGCCAAGAGCGTATCGAGATCGCCGAACTCGTTGATCAGCAGCGCCGCCGTCTTTACACCGATACCCGGTATGCCCGGTACATTATCGACCGAATCCCCGGCGAGCGCTTGCACCTCAACGACTTTCTCAGGCCCGACCCCAAATTTCTCGATGACCTCGCCGCGGCCGATGCGACGGTTTTTCATCTCGTCAAACATGCCAACCTTATCGTTAACGAGCTGCATTAAATCCTTGTCGGAGGAGATGATGGTAACTTCCGCACCCGCTGCGACCGCTTGGCGCGCATAGGTCGCGATAATGTCGTCGGCCTCGAAGCCGGGAATCTCGATAGTGTGCAGGTTGAACGCTTCGCTTGCTTCCTTGATCAGCGGAAATTGCGGCACCAGTTCTTCCGGGGCCGGTGGGCGCTGGGCTTTGTAGTCGGGATAAATATCGTTGCGGAAAGTGCGGCGCGCGGCGTCGAAGATGACCGCGATATGGTCGGCTTCGGTATCGCGCAACAATTTCATCAGCATCCGCGTGAAACCAAAGACGGCGTTCACCGGTGTCCCATCGGGACGGCTCAAGGGTCGAATGGCATGAAAGGCCCGAAAGATAAATCCGGACCCGTCGACGAGATAGAGATGTTTCAGCGGAGCGGCCTCGGCCATACCGGGTATCCTTCAGCTACGGGGACTGCGATGGAGAGCTTGATTGTAACTGGTCTGAGCGGTTTCGTCTCGCGACGATCCGCCCAAACGGTCCTAATGCGCGTGGGAGGGAGTCGCCCCTTCCTTCAGATTAAACCGGCGGCCGCAATAGGGGCAGTCGACACTGCCGCCATCCCCTAGATTGAGGTAGACCAGGGGATGCCCCAAGGCACCCCCACCGCCATCGCAACTCGTCCGCATCTCTTCGACTTCGATTGTCTCTGGCGGTTCCATTTTCGCTTTCACCTTATGCAGATTCATCTGCGCGCGGTTTGACCGCACGCTTGCTGGGATGATACCGAATGCGGGCCGGTAATCAATATTCGGAATACGGAATGGGGCGGCGTAAATTAATAATCTGTTTCCTCGCGGCTATGTCCGCCGGATGCGCACCTTGGCACACTCCGCCGGGACCGGCCCTACATGCGCCATCATGGAATGAGGAGGGGATCACCGCTCCGGATGGTGCCCACTTGCCGTTGCGCCGCTGGGGACCAAAGGACCGCCCGCGCGGCGTCGTCTTGGCGTTGCACGGCTTTAACGATTATTCCAAAGCCTTTGAGGCCCCCGCGAAATCCTTCGCCGCCGCCGGCATCACGACATATGCCTACGATCAACGGGGCTTTGGCAGGGCACCCAACAAAGGCACCTGGTCGAGCGTAGACGGCATGACGGACGATTTACGCGTCGCGGCTCGATTGGTGCGCGACGCTCATCCGGATGTGCCGTTCTATATCCTAGGCGAAAGCATGGGAGCCGCGGTGGTATTGGCGGCGATGGATCAGGACCACCCGCCGCCTGCCGCCGACGGCTATGTGTTGTCGGCCCCCGCCATATGGGCACGCCGCGTGATGCCGATTTGGCAACGGGTTGGGTTGGAGTTTTTTGCCCACACCATTCCGCTATTTCACGTGACAGGACAGGGATTCAATCGCACTCCGTCGGACAATCGGGACATGCTCCGTAAGCTCGGGCGCGATCCGTTGGTGATCAAATACACCCGGATCGACACGATTTACGGGTTGGTGAATTTGATGGATGCGGCACTCGACGCAGTGCCCCGACTGCCGGGCAACACGCTCATCTTGCTCGGCCAAAAAGAAGACATTGTGCCGAACGAGGCGGTGTCAGCCTTTCTTGCCGCGCTGCCCAAGGAATCCTGCGTCAAGGTAGCCCGCTATCACTCAGGGTATCACATGCTGTTGCGGGATTTGAAGGCGGATGTGGTTCTAGGTGATTTGGCCGCCTGGATGGCGAACCCGGAGCACGCGTTGCCCTCCGGTGCCGACCGCGTAAAGGTCGTGTCACAAGAGTCTGGTGCCCCGGCGTCGCTTGCCCTAGATTGCGCTCTGCCCATTGCCGCGCGCCCGTAGCTCAGCTGGATAGAGCGTCGGCCTCCGAAGCCGAAGGTCAGAGGTTCGAATCCTCTCGGGCGCGCCATTTTTTCTCCTAAGAATCGTGAATTCCTAGTGCTGAACCGATAATCTATCGGCAATCTGCCATGGCGGTTTTGACATGTTTTTAATTGTCGAGGCGCACGCAAAACGTTTCATTCGAGTTTACTATGAAACGGCTTGATTTATTTATTGTGTTCAATAAGTCAAAGACTACTATATCGTCGAAAAAAGTTAGTCAGCGGGGAGGAACCGAATGAAGTATTACGTCGGGGAGACTTATTGCCCTCTGAATAGCTGGGTAAAGGTTATCGTTGCGATAAGTACTCGCTTCAATCTGTCCATAGTCCCTAGCAGCTTAAGTGGACAAAGTATGGATCGTTGAATGCCAAGTATGCCAAAAGATTGGCAGGCATACAGCGCATTTCGCGATGAGGTGTTCTTCCCATTGCTGGAGGCCAAACGCTATTTCGAGATGGGTGAGGCGGCTGAAACCTACTTGGTGACGGAACAGAATTCGGCGATACGGTCTCGGATTATATCCGAAATCGCCGTGTTTCTCGATGTCCCAGGACACGAAGATGTCGCCTTTCACTGGGTGGAACGGCCCTGCGAAGAGTTCAAGGACTCGCCTTTCGTATGGTGCCGAATAGAGGCGCGGTATCGCGCACCTCGCTGGTAAACACGGCCGAACAACCGGGTCGCGTTTGGCCATTACGAGACGGGATTGGGGAACGCACCGGCCGCGGAGCAATGGGTGCGATATGTATTGTTCGATATGTGCCAGTTGCTCGCCAACATGGAAAATTGGAGCGGCCTCGAAGCGCGCATGCGGGAGATCATTTCGGATCTAGCGGTGGAGCGGGAGCTAGACGCCTTATTTCTCAAGGACAACTGACTTCAAGGTATTCAAGAAGGGGCCATTGATGTGTCACTCGTGGCGCAATACCAGCGTCTTGTGACCACTCCTCCCAATCGACGCGGCGGGCACTGGGATGAGCAGAAATAGGAACCTCAAGAGAGCTTAGATGCTCGCTCCATTCCTCCAAGACTTTAAACAAGGTGTTCGAACACATCAGGCCTCAAGATTACTCGAAGCGGCAGCGCGGTCGATCGCGTCGCGACGACGACGCCGTAGCCGATGAAGAGTGACCCTGCGACTTTCCGGAGGCATTTGGCTGCTTTTGCAGAGACAATGACGCGTTTGGTCAGCCAAGAGCAGGCCGTAAATGATAGAGGAAACGACCGCGACAAAGAATGTCGGCTAAAACCAAACCCGTTATGACGGCAAATCCAGCTTTGTGCCCGGAACCGATCGCCCGCGAAACGACGACCGCAAGGCCGGGCCCCGGCAAAGCGGTCCATAGTATCATCCCAGCCGCAGAGGCCACTATTTACTCTAATATCACCTCTAAAACACTTCCATGCCGCAGATATTCGGCAACTGTAGATGTCGGTGCTTACATTTGGCAATGACACAAAGCAACGCGTCAGCTCACGGCTAATCTGAGATGCCGTATCGACCAGCACCAAATATCCGCATCTGTTTGCAATGCGGACATCAGACCACAGCATTAGTGACTTTTGCTAAGGAGCAAAAGCGGGTGTTACGGAACGTCTCGGTCCTAAACTGTGCTACCAGCTTCATGGCCGCTCGCCGTGGCAAATAACATTTCCTGTGGCGCACGTGCATCGCCGACAGGTGTTACGAGGAAGCCAGCCTCTTGTAGTGGAGAGAGGAGAGCGTCGTTAGGCTCTCGCGGGCTCGCATAGGTGAGCATCGCCAAATCTTCGATGGTGGTGACGTCGCCGTTGTAGATATTGACGAGATCGAGCTTGCCTTCCGCAATGGCATCGTTCCACACCGGTTCGGCCATTGTGACCACCTTGATGCGTTGCTCTGCAATGCGCCGTATAATTCCCTGGCGGTTCACCAACGGCACATCGGTGGCGATAGTATCGCGCGGTGTGACAATGACTGTTCTGGCAAAACGCGCGTTGAGCGCTTCGGCTGCGGCGTAGACGGCTTCGGTATGGTCGGTGTCGCAGATCACCGCGGTGCCGGATTCAATGGTGCCACTTTGCAGTCCCTTGTGCTGTAGCACGTCCGTCATTGTCGAGCGTAAGTCCACGACCCAGCCTTCCGCGCAAATATTTTCCGGTAACCAAAAGGGTCGGATCATGTTTGAGCCGGTCGCGAGTATCACGCTGTCCGGGCGATGCTCAATCAGGTCGTTGAGTGTCACCTCTTGCCCGAGGGTGAAGTTTACACCGCCCCGTTCCGCCGCGACCGTTTGATAATCGTAAATTGACGATACCGTCTCGCCACCCGGCAGTTTCTCGCGCCACCACGCCTTGCCGCCGACAACAGATGAAGCACCGAAAACAGTGACGTCATGACCACGCGCGGCAGCGACCCATGCGGCTTCCATTCCGGCAATGCCCGCGCCGACGACGGCGACGCGCCTTGACGAATCTGTCGGCGCCGGCCAAAAATCAGTCTCGCCGGGCAAGGCGACACGGGGATTGTTGACGCAGGCGACCGGCTGCTGTTGTGTGACGATCGTGCCCCAGCAGGTGTTGCAACTCAGACAATAGCGAATGTCCCAGCTGCGGCCGGCTTGCGCCTTCTTTGGCCAGGCCGGATCGGCAATGAGTGGCCTGCCAAGCGCAATAAGCTGCGCCTCATCGCGCGCCAAAATGCCGTCCGCCTCCGCCGGGTCCGTGATGCGGCCAAGCGCCATCACCGGCACACCATTGACGCTGGACTGTAATTGCTTGATCACATCCATATACGGCATGGGAGGGCCAAATCGGTCCGGTGTGTGCATCTCAAGCGTGCGTGCATGCGCCCCGCTGGCGAAGCAGACATAATCCGCGTTCCGTGGGGCGGTCAGCTTGTCCGCAATGATTGCGGCTTCGGGCGGCCGAATACTGCCGTCGATACCGTCATCGCCGGGGAGCTTCAAACCGATGATGAATCCAGCACCGCACGCCGCCCGTAGGGCCGCGACGAGCTCAGCTATGAGACGCGTCCGCCCATCCCAATCGCCGCCATATTCGTCGTCCCGTTTGTTCGAATGCGGGGATAGGAATTGGTGAAACAAATGGCCATGCCCGCCGGAGATCTCGACGCCGGAGAAGCCGCAGGTCTGTAGATGAACAGCAGACTCCGCGACCTGTTCAACGAGGTCTCGAATTTCGGAAGATTTTAGAGGCCGGGGTACTGTCCAAGAAAGATCATCGGGCAGTGCAGATGCGCCCAGCGCCTCGGGATTGCGACCGGGAAAGTGTCGACCGCGCCCTGCGTCCTGAATTTGGCCGACCAAACGGCAATCCTGGCTTTCTACCGCCTCCGCGAAGCGTTTGAGACCATCCGGATCGTCCCGCCGCCAGACCTGTACTCTCGGAAGACGCGCCTGATGCCGCATCATACCGAGGGGCTCCGTCACGCTAAGCGCGGCACCACCCGCCGCCCGGTTCGCATGATATAGGACCTCCCGGTCCGTGACCCGTCCGCCCGGCGTAGAAAGAGTCGTAATGGACGCATGAGTGATCCGATTGCGTAACGTCTTTCCTGCCAGACGGAATGGTGTAAAAAGTGCGGCGAAGTCACTTTCATCCCTATTCTCGGGCCCATCGCCCATGGTCTGTATTTCCTAATAGTTCATCGGCTCAAAAGACGAAGTATGGTGCTGCAACCCTGCAGCAAATTTTTTCAGAGGTTATTGAGGAGGTCGGTTTTATATCCCAGACCGAGACCGCGGGGGTTAGCGTACCCCAACAGTTCGAATGGCGAACGCGACCGGCCCCGTCGATAGAAAGAGGTGACATAGAAAAATCCGCCCTGGAGCGGAGCAGACCAGACTGAGAAGCTTTCAGTGCATGCACAGCTCTGAACTGCGTCCAAGAGAACAGATGGTCCTGCCAAGTTCGGTGCTGACAGTTTTAAATACGCGCTTCATTCTTGCAAAACCTCAAACAGGATGCTCGAACTTTCTCCTCTGAAGTGCGCTATTTTTTTTATAATTCTTCCAGTCGCACGGTCGCTTCAGTAGAACCGCTCCTATTTCGGCTTCGGGCCGGTGGCGATCACGCTCGGCCGGGCGGACATGCTCTCGTGCCATGCGGTCAGGTGGGCCAGGTCCTCAGGGATTCGGATCTTCGCGACGCGGCCGATTCCGAAGGCGCAGATGGCGGTGATGTCGGCGATGGTGAAGGCGTCACCCGCGATGTACTCGCGGCCCGCTAGCTCGCCGTCGAGCCAGCCCATTTTTTCCTCGGCGTTGCGCCGACAGATGTCCCCATAGGCCGGGACCTGCTCGATGCGGCCATCCCAATAAGGATGGGTGTGGCGGAAGGTGCCGGTCATGTTGCCCATCAGCTCGGCCTCCATCCGCCGGTCCCACATCTCGACGAAAGCGCGGTCTTTGGCGTCGGTGCCCAGGAGCGGCGGCTCGGGATACATCTCCTCGAAATAGCGGCAGATCGCCTTGGATTCAGCGAGGCAGGTGCCGTCGTCGAACTCCAACACCGGTACGCGGGCGAGCGGGTTCTTGGCCATGAACTCGGGTGCGTAATTTTCCTTGGCGCCGAGATCGATATTGACGGTCTCGACCTCGATCCCCTTCTCCATCACGTAGATGACGGTGCGGCGCGGGTTTGGTGCCACGAGGGCGCTCCAGAGTTTCATCGTTCACTTCTCCTATTGGCAGACATTATCTCGCGTTGATCGAAAGTAGCTGCGCTGTCAGGGATGTCGACCGAGAGGCATTCTCAATCTGCCGCATCCAACACTACTTCGGACGCTTCGGCCTTTAGCCAGATGGCGGTGTCGTGGAAGGCGACGCCGCCCGCCGGCGGGACAGGGCTGCCGTCGATCAGGAGGTTGACGCCGATCTTGCGATCGAAGGCATCCTCCGGCCACACCCCTTCGGCGATGACGATGCCGGGCTTTGCGGTCTCAGTAATTTTCGCGCGTAACAGAACGTCACCCTTTTCGTTGCCTATGCGCACGTGGCCGCCATCGACGACACCGAGTTCCACAGCGTCCTTGGGATGGACCACTGCGACCGGTTCGCCCTCACGCCGTTGCGAACCCGGGGTCTCCGTGAACGAGGTGTTTAAGTACGTGCGGGCAGGCGGTGTCACCAAGCGCAGAGGCTTATCGCAGCCAGTCGTATCCGTCGTCGCCCAATGGTCGGGCATCGACGGCATGCCCGCATGGTACGGCCCGATAGAAGCCCAATCCGGCTTGAAGCGGAAACGGCCGTCGGGCTGCGGAAAGCCGGAGAGGAAATGCGCGTCTTCGAAACTCGGCGCGCAATCGATCCAGCCTTGTTCCGCCGCCTCGGCCAGCGTCCCTTTTCCCGAGGCTTGTAGCGTCGCATCGACCAATTCCCACGACGACATATCGAAGCTGGGATGGTCAGAGCCGAGCCGCTTGGCGAGCGCATTCACCACGTCGGCATTGCTGCGGCATTCCTCATGCGCGTCGAGGACGCGGGGGCCGATGGTCAACGCCGTGTGACCCCAGCCCATGTAGATGTCGTCGAGCTCGAGGAACATCGCCGCCGGCAACAGAATATCGGCATAGCGCGCGGTCGCGGTCATGAAGTGTTCGTGGACGCAGACGAAAAGGTCCCCGCGAGAGAGGCCCCGGCGGACAGCAGCTGAATCCGGCGCCACCAACGCGGTGTTGGAATTCTGGATCAACATGGCCGCGACCGGCGGACCGCCCGCCAAGGCGTCCGCGTCTCCGCACAAGACGGCGCCGATCCGCGATTGATCGAGAACACGGGTCACGCCATCGAGCCGGTCGCTCGCATGCGCCAATTGGGTATCAAGATTCCAGATATCGAAACTGGCGAAATACGCACCACCACCGCGATGCCGCCAGGCACCGCTCACGGCTGGCAGGCAGCTGGCTGCATGCATGTTCGCGGCACCATTGCGACTGCGGGTAAAACCCACCCCAAAGCGCAGAAAACTTTTCGCCGTGCCGCCATAAAGGCGCGCGAATGAGACAATCTCCTCGACCTCCAACCCCGTGATCGCAGCTGCCCATTCCGGCGATTTACCCTGTAAATGCGCCCGCACATCTGCGTCAAAATCGGTGAATTCGCCAAGGTAGTCTTCATCCGCCATACCTTCAGCCAGCATGACCTGCATCACCGCGCTGGCCAACGCGCCGTCGGTGCCGGGCCGCAGCACCAATCCGATATCAGCAGCAGCCATGGTCGAGGTGCGATAAACATCGACGACCACCAGCTTGGCACCCCTGACCTTTCGCGCCTTTTGGATGTGGCTCATGAGATTGACGTTGGTGTGAACCGGGTTGCCGCCCCAGACGATAATCAGGTCGGATTCCTCGATCTCCATCGGATCGACACCGCGTTGTGCGCCAACCCCCACCTGCCAACCGGAGACGGCGGGTGTGACGCAAATCGTCCCCTTCATGCCGGAATACCCAAGCGTGCGGCTCAATCGTTCCATGCCGAATCGCTGGATGATGCCAAGAGTGCCGCCCGAATGATACGGCCAGACGGATTCGGGGCCGTGGGCCTCCGTCGCGGCGCGAAAGGCAGCGGCGACCGTATCCAGCGCTTCGTTCCAGCCAATCCGCTCGAACTTACCCTCGCCCTTGGCGCCGATACGACGCATCGGATGGGTCAACCGGTTCGGATGATGGACGCGCTCCGCATAGCGGCCGACTTTCTCACAGACGACACCCGCCGTGAACGGCAGGTTGGAGGCACCGCGCACGCGCCCGATTTGCGTCGGCGAGAGGCGCTCCACCTCCAGCGCACAAGCGCTCGGGCAATCATGCGGGCACGCCGTGCGGACGATTTCAATGGTCATCGATGCGGTCTCCTTCGGCAGTCCTTTCCAGAACTATATAAGTGTCAGGCGCCGCGATCACGTATTTACCCGGCACCCTGCAAGAATTCGCGCCACTCAGCCTTTAGTCGCAATAATGGTAAGCCCATCCCAGCCTCGTATTTTCAGTTCGATAAATCTCGCGCTTAAAGCAATCTAGATCGCCCGCTAATTTTTTTTCGACCAACCACCGCACCCAAGAACCCGCGAGATTGTATGCGGCAAGGCGCGTCTTTGTCGGCGCCGGTAATCCATTGCTGAGCATTCTTCCGCCATCGGTCAACGTATGGGCGGACTCGCTTTCTCGCAACCAGCATCACGCCGCGTCGTGGAGCGTACGCCAATAGTTCGGCCAGCCCTGTTGCTCACCAAAGCGCGCCTGCAGATAACTCGCCAAACCTTCTTTCAGGACCTGCGAAGCCCATCCTTGCGCCAACAGATGAGTGATTTCATGGGCGGCAATCACCGTCGACTTCCGCAAAAGTCGGGTGGGAATGCGGATCGTGGCGGGTGGAAAATGCCATGCGATTCCAGCATCATGTATCCGGACGGTGACCCGGCCGACGTCTTGGTGCAACACCGCGCGTAATGCTGCGTATTCCCGTGCCGCCTGCCCGGCCAATGCCTGAAGTTGGCGGCGCGGTAAACTGGGATCGCCATTCACCAGGCAAATCATTTTATCGGTACTCCAATAAACATCCCCAGGCGCGCCTTCGTTCACAGCGCACCCTCCTAAAACAACCGTCAGACTTCCGACGGCAAACAAGCGCATCAATTTCATTAACGACCCTCGTTCCCAGTACGAGGGCTAGTTTAGCGTGTAAAACATCTATATGGAGTAGCTCGAATCGGGACACCGCCGTCAGGAGTTAACGACATGGAATTCGCCCCCCGTATGAGCCGGTTCAAGCCGTCACCGAGCCAGATTGCCTCGGCGCGCGTTCGCGACCTAGTGGCTGAAGGCCACGATATCGTCAAGCTGACCGCGGGCGAGCCCGACTTCCCAACCCCAGATCACGCGAAGGCGGCGGCGATCGCGTGTATGGATGCCAACGAGATCCGCTACACGCCGATCAACGGACTGCCGGAAATGCGGGTCGCGGCGCAGCTTAAATTCAAACGCGACAACAACCTCGATTACGGCCTCGACCAGATCGCGGTCGGCTCCGGCACCAAGCAGATTCTGTTCAACTGCCTGATGGCGACCGTCTCCGAAGGGGACGAGACGATCATTCCCGGCCCCTATTGGGCATCATACCCAGACATGGTTTTGTTGGCGGGCGGCACCCCGGTTTTCGTCAATTGTGGGCAGAATAATCTATTCAAGATGCGCCCTGAGCAATTGGAAGAAGCGATCACGCCGAACACGAAATGGCTGATGTTTTCCTCACCGAGCAATCCGACGGGGGCCACCTACTCGCGGGAAGAGATCAAGGCCCTCGCCGACGTGCTGATGCAACATCCCCATGTCAATATTCTTACCGACGACGTCTACGAACATCTGATCTATGACGGCCGCACCTTCCACACCCTGGCCGAGGTAGAGCCCGACCTCTACGACCGCACGGTAACCTGCAATGGCGTCTCGAAAGCTTACTCGATGACCGGGTGGCGGGTTGGTTTCGCGGGCGGGCCGAAAGACATCATCACCAATATGGGGAAGATGCAATCGCAAAGCACCTCCGGGGTCTCAGCTGTCGGACAGGCCGCCGCTGTGGCAGCCCTATCCGGCCCACAAGAATTCGTGAAGGATCGCACCGCGAATCTTCAATACCGCCGCGACATGCTGTTCGAGAAATTAAACAAGGCCGAAGGCCTGCAATGCGACTTGCCGGAAGGAGCGATGTATATCTTCTGCTCGTGCGCGGGAACCATCGGCAAGAAGGCGCCAAACGGCAAGGTGATCGAGACCGACGTGGACTTCACCATGTATCTGCTGGATTCCGTCGGCGTCGCAGTGGTGCAGGGGAATGCCTATGGCCTCTCCCCCTATTTCCGCGCCAGCTTCGTCGCTCCCGAAGAGGACCTGTTGCGCGGCGGAGACAAAATCCAGGAGGCCTGTGCGGCACTCGGTTAAACTACGTATTAAAGACCGGCGATACCGCCATGCTGGCGGGACCAATGAGCCGGGTCTTCAATAAATTTTTCGACTTCCTCCAGCGTCGGAAGGCCGAAATATTGATCCTTGCGGGCACAGTCGACGATATCCCGCAACTTGGCCAACGACACATGAGAGTGCGCGGTCGGAAACACATCAAAATCGATGAGTGCGAAAGTTTCCATTACGTTGGCTTCGGCTTGCTCGAGAGCATTGAGGAATACCGCTTCGCTCATGCCGTCTGTCGCAAGGTCATCGATCAACAGCACCTTCGCCCCCGGCTCGAATTCCCCTTCGAAATGAGCGAGCCGACCAAATCCTTTGCTTTGCCGACGCACGAGAACCAGTGGTTTGGAAAGTCGGTCGGCGACCAGCGTCGCAAAGGGAATACCCGATAACTCGCAACCGGCGACAACCTCAAGCGCGTCCAAATCGAGACTGTCGGAGAGCTTCTCGATCATCATCTCAACAAGCGTGTTGCGGTCCGCGGGCGAGGAAATCAGTTTCTTGCAATCGATATACAAGGGGCTCGCCCAACCCGACGAATAGAAGAAAGGCTCCCCGTGCGCCCGCGCATAGAGCGACCGGCTCTCGACGATAATGCGCGCGGTCTCTTCCGCCCAGCGTCCCGAAGAGCTCATCTAAGCGGGCTCCCGATCATCGATGGCGGCACGCAACATCGAATCTCCCAAAACTTGGGTCGCTATAAAAAAGTCATCCATGTCCATCGCTTCGTTTGGATTATGGCTGCCTTTCGCATTGCGCACGAATATCATGCCCGACGCCACGCCCGCATTGGCGAAAACAGACGAGTCGTGCCCAGCACCCGACGGCATGACCTCATGTGCAATTTCATTGTCATCACAGACCTGCTGCAACATGCCGACAATTTCAGGAGACATCACCGCCGGGTCCGTCAGGCTGGGCTCACCAAGATCGAACGTCACACCGCGTTTGGCACCGACGGCATCGCATTCCGACCGCAGTAATGCTCCGAAAGATTTCAATGTCTTCAAATCCTGGCTTCGATATTCCAAGGCGAACGTCACCTCGCCCGGCACCCGGGACACCGCATGCTGATTGGAATCGGTCTCAACCACGCCGGCGGTAAGAACGAGGTCTTCACCCCATTCCAACAAGACGCGCCAATGTTCATCCAATCGAACGAGGAGATCGGACATCGCCAGCACAGCATCATGGCGGAGCCATCGCGGTACCGCACCCGAATGCGCCGCTTCCCCTCGGCAAACTACGCGGCGATGGCGGACGTTCCCCCGAATACCGGTCACAATACCAACCGGCTTTTCCAGCGCGATCAGAACCGGCCCCTGCTCAATATGCAGCTCAAACCAACTATCGAAGCAATCCGGACTGCGCAGAATTTCACCGGCGCGGAGGGGATCGATCTCGGCGCCACTTGCCCGCATGCAATCCTCCAATATCCGCACGCCGTCGCGATGAGGTGATGTCAGGTCCGCGTCCGTGAGTTTCCCGAACAGGGCGCGCGAGCCGAAATAGCACGGCCCACCAAACCAGGCACTTTCTTCGCCGCGTAAGGCAATGAGCTCGACGTCGCGCCGCACGCGACCAAGATCCCGCAGCCCAAGCAAAACCATAAACCCTGCGATGACGCCGGCAGCGCCATCGAAATTGCCACCTTCAGGCACGCTGTCTAAATGCGAGCCGGTGGCGACGGTCGGCAGTCCGGATTCTTCACCAGGCAGGCGGATGATCAAATTCCGGGCGGCGTCCCATTCGACTTCAAAACCTTCGGAGACAGCTAAACGCTCAAGCATTTCCATCGCCGCGGTCTCACCCAAACCATAGGTTTCACGAGAGACGCCAACACCGTCGAAGGAATTTTCACGGAGGTCGGACAAGAACGTCCGAGCGATATCACATGACCGCGGCCCCATCGCCAAACGAGTCATCGTACCAATTGTCGTATAATTGATTGTAGCCGTCAAAACCACCCCCAGACAGGATATGACAATGATTGACCCATGCTCGAATTCGGAAGCAACAAACCGTATATAGCGCATAGTGTGGCTACAAGTCGGATTTTCGACCGCTAATTATCAGGTCTTAATATCCTCATCAGTCCGCTAAGGGCCGCATGCGCAACATTCGCAATCACCAAGATCTCGGCAGACTCTCCATGGCAGCTAAACGGTAAAATCAGGCGCTGACAGGCTTTCACTTTTGAATCAGGTGGCGGTGCGTGCCGCGTGAACAGAGGTTCCTTGCGGTGCATGGACGCGAGACAAGCGGCATTGAAAATTGCCCCATCCCCACGTTACGCACGGTAAGATTCTGACCGGTGCGGTCTTCCGCGTAACGCGAAGCGATAAAACTGTCGTGGAGACGATAAGTAAGGTCTTCGCTCTCCACAGCCTTCTCAATCACCATGATGTAACCCAGAAGTAGCTTCATCGTTTCCGGCTCGAAGGATCGATAACGAGGCAGGTCGTCATCCCCTCTCAGGGCGTGCCAAAGTCGGCAAGCGTCATCCAGCCAAGTTTCCTCGATTTGAAGTGAGCCCGGATTCCATATCAAGTTGAGCTCAGCGGAGCCGCATTCTCAGATGAAAAGTTCAACAGCCTGCCAATCGTCATCGGCGATCAGCCGGGAGAGACGGTCGTCGTCTTCGCTCCAAACACTCATACAGGCGATAGTTCCTGTTCCACCAGCGCCGCCCAATAACTGGCGCCATAGAGCGCAGCCTCGTCGTTGAAGTCGTATTTCGGATTGTGCACGACACAACCGCCGTCCTCGCCTTCCCCGTTACCGACACGGATATAACATCCGGGGCGTTCCTGCAGCATCCAAGCAAAATCCTCGGAGCCCATGGTCGGTGGATGATCGGTATTAACGTTTTCCGCGCCGACGACGATCGCCGCCGCGGCCGCCGCTTTTAAGGTTTCCTCCGGCGTATTGACCAAGACGGGATAGCGCCGGTCATAGATGATTTCAGCCGTCAGTCCATGCGCGCTGGCGATCCCCTCGATGACCTGCCTCATACGCGCTTCCACCGTATCCTGCACCGCTCGGCCGAGTGCACGGCATGTTCCTTTGATGCTCACGGTCTCGGGAATGACGTTCATATTTGTGCCGGCGTGAAACTGGGTCACGCTGATAACAGCGGCCTCGATTGGGTTGGTCGTCCGCGAGACGATGCGCTGCAACGCCGTGACGATTTCCGCCCCCGTTACGATCGGATCCGCGCCCTGATGGGGATGCGCCGCATGTGATCCCTTGCCCTTAACGGTGATCTCAAACATGTCGGCGGAAGCCATCGACGGGCCGACCCGCATCCCGAACTTACCAATGGGGAGGCCCGGTTGATTGTGCATGCCGTATACCGCTTCCACCGGGAACAGCTCGAACAATCCGTCCTCGCACATCACGCGTCCGCCCGCTTCGTTTTCTTCCGCCGGCTGAAAGATGAACTGGACGGTACCGTTGAAGCGTCGGGTCTCGGACAGGTATTTTGCAGCACCCAGCAGCATCGTCGTGTGGCCATCGTGCCCACAAGCGTGCATCTTGCCGGCATGTGTCGAGACATGATCAAAAGTATTTTCCTCATGGATATCGAGCGCATCCAAATCGGCCCGCAGGCCAATAGCGCGATTCGAATTGCCGACAGATAACGTCCCAACCACACCGGTCGTGGCGAGCCCGCGATGGACGTCTAAGCCGAACGACTCGAGTTTTTCTGCGACGATGTTAGAGGTCCTTGTCTCTTCAAATGCAGTCTCTGGATGAGCGTGAATGTCACGCCGCCACGTCCACATTTCCGCAGCGAACGCCGCGATCTCTTCCTTCACCGCCATGAAACTTATCCCTTTCTCAGTTATACTCGGAAGCGGGTCACCGCGCCCTCGTCCAACATCAATCCATGTCCCGGCGCGTCGAGCGGCGCCATCATACCGCCTGACGGTTCCGGCATATTTTGCAGAATTTCCGTCGAGCGCGGCATGTATTCGACCATATCACCAACCGGAACGGAAGCCAGCAAGTGCACATGAACCTCGGGGACGACATGACCGCAGACCGGCACGTTATACGCCTCGCCAAGAGCCGCCATTTTCCGCCACGGCGTGATTCCACCGACCCGGGCCAGATCGAGGATGATCACATCGAGCGCCCGCGCCTCCAAACACTCGCGCGTCTGCGCCAATGTGTAATAGTGCTCGCCGCCAGTCACCGGCATATCGAACATATCGCGCAACTTCCCGAGCCCGATATAATCTTGATGGTCGATCGGGTCCTCAAGCCAACCTGCGCCCGCCTCTTGGAGAACCCGCCCCGCTTCAACGGCTTGGGTATAGCTCCACCCCTCAGTCGCATCGACCATGACCGTCACATCGGGACCGGCGGCATCTTTCGCATGACGTACCCGTTCCGCCTGCTCCGCCGCAGGAGCGGTGTGACTCAATCTAAGTTTAACGCCGCCATAACCCGCATCGGAGTATTCGCGAATGGACTTTTGCAAGTCGTCGACCGGCACGCTGTACCACATCCGATCGCTCGCATAGGCCACCACTTTGTGACAGTAGCAGCCAAGCATCCGAAAAATCGGTTGGCCGAGAGTTTTGCCGAGCGCATCCCATATCGCGATATCGAGCGGCGCCAACGACCAGTGCAACAACCCGCCAGG